>NZ_JAWDKA010000002.1 GCF_032714615.1 Methanorbis furvi | reverse complement strand
AATTTTTCTCGTGATAATTTTTCTCGTGATAATTTTTCTCGTGATAATTTTTCTCGTGATAATTTTTCTCGTGATAATTTTTCTCGTGATAATTTTTCTCGTGATAATTTTTCTCGTGATAATTTTTCTCGTGATAATTTTTTCCGTGTTGTTCACGTCTGCTCCGTGATTTTTTCTGTGAAATTTCCGTGTACTCTGTGTGTTCCGTGGACGGAGCAACGAACCGCGAACAGTGTCTACCAATAAACGAATTTATGGGCACAGCACCTCCTCATCCGAAATCCTGATAACTTTCTGCATTGAATTATAGTACCACTATGGATATCAGCGAAGGCCCCCCGAAACTTACCCGTGGCGGGAAGAGGGGAGAACGAACCTTCGTCGCTCCGAACGCGACGATTGCAGGCGACGTCACTTTGGGAGACGACGTCACCGTTCTGTTCGGTGCAGTCCTCAGGGCAGACATGGCGAAAATAACGATTGGCAGCAGATCCAATGTACAGGACAACGCCGTGATCCACGAAAGCATCGGTCATCCGGTAACCATTGGTCAGAACGTCTCCATCGGTCACGGCGCAATCATTCACGGCTGCACCATCGAAGACGACTGCCTGATCGGTATGGGCGCAATAATCCTCAACGGTGCTGTGATCGGCAAAGGCTCGCTCGTTGCCGCAGGAGCACTTGTCTCGGAACGAAAAATAATTCCGCCGAACTCACTCGTCATGGGAGTTCCCGGCAAAGTCGGCAGGGAACTCACTCCCGAAGAGGCTGCCGGCAACCTCAAAAATGCCGAAACGTATGTTGCGGTCGGCAGGAGATACCGCAATGAGTGGAACTGACGTCGTCGTAATAGGAGCAGGAGTTGCCGGCATTCAGGCGGCAATGGACATCGCCAACCACAACATCCATGTCTGGCTCGTCGAACGCGAACCAACCATTGGCGGCCACATGGGAATGCTCGACAAAACATTCCCCACCAATGACTGTTCCATGTGTATCCTCTCGCCGAAAATGGCAGAGGTTGGGAGACACCCGAATATTACTCTCCTCACACTTTCGGAAGTTGAAAAGATCGAAGGAACTGTAGGCGACTTCACGGTCAGCATCACCAAATATCCCCGCTATATCCGCGAGGCTGACTGTACCGGTTGTGGCGACTGCACCAATATATGCCCGGTCGAAGTCTACAATAAATTCGATGCAGGACTTGGTGTTCGGAAAGCCATTTACAAACCCCATGCACAGGTCGTGCCGAACTGGGCGGTCAAAGACAACCTCCATTGCATCGAGTGCGGACTCTGCTATGAAGTCTGCGGAAAAAACGCTGTGCTGCACACAGACGAAGACGCAGTGAAAACGATTACCGTCAACGCTGCCGCTGTCGTCATTGCAACAGGCTACACCCTCTTTGACGCACAAAAGAAACAGCAGTTCGGTTACCTTCGCTACCCTGACGTCATCACCAGCATCGAGTTTGAGCGGATGATCAATGCCGGAGGTCCGACACTTGGCGAGGTCCGCCGCATGTCGAACGGTGAGAGACCGAACTCGGTCGTGTTCGTCCAGTGTGTCGGCAGCCGCGACATATCGATCGGCAGAAACTACTGTTCCTGCGTCTGCTGCATGTACGCACTGAAGAATTCTATGCTGATCAAAGAGCATTACCCGGACACTGAGGTCACTATATTATACAACGACCTTCGTGCGTACGGCAAAGGCTACGAAGAGTACGCAGAACGTGCAAAACAGATGGGCGTCAACATCGTCCGGGCATTCCCCGGTGAGATCCAGCAGACGAGAACAAATCTTGTTCTGCCGATCGAAGACACCGAGACCGGCGAGTTCAAAAATCTTGAAGCAGACTTAGTCGTCCTCTCGGTTGGAATGGAACCGCTCCCTGATACCATTCATCTTGCAAAATCTCTCGGACTTTCGCTTGATGAGAACAACTTCCTCTCCAGCGCTGACATGAAACTCAATCCGGCAGGAACGATTCGCCCGGGCATCTACATCGCAGGTGCCGCAGTCTCTCCAAAAGACATCCCCGACTCCGTCATCTCCGGCGGAGCTGCTGCGATGAAGGCAACAATTGACTCCTACTCTTCGGAGGAAAAACCGTGACGGACGAGACGAAAACAATCTGGTGGAATGATGAGAACAACTCGATCATGATGATCGACCAGACGAAACTTCCGGTCGAGTTCGTGGTCATTGAGGTGAAGACCGTTGAACGACTCGCTGATGCGATTCGCAGACTCGAAGTCCGGGGAGCTCCGGCTCTCGGTGTTGCAGGAGCTTTCGGCGTTGCATTGTCCGCAGTTTCCTGTACCTCTGACGTTGAGTTTGCCGAGACGGTTGCAAGCGACGCAGCTTTACTGAAAAGTACCAGGCCTACTGCGGTGAACCTTGCGTGGGGCATTGACAAAGTGCTGCGGTCGATGGAAAATCTTCCGCCTGAGATGGCAAGGTTCCTTGCGATCACCGCCGCGAAAACTATCGCGGAAGCGGATGAAAAATGCTGCATGCAGCTTGGCCATAACGGAGCAACGCTTCTTCCACAGATCGGAACCGTGCTTACGCACTGCAATGCAGGAGCGCTTGCCTGTTCAACGTGGGGAACAGCGCTCGGCGTGATTCGTTCAGCTCACAAGATGGGCAAAAAGATCTCGGTCGTCTCCTGCGAGACGCGTCCTCTTCTGCAGGGAGCACGCCTGACCGCATGGGAACTGCATCATGACAACATTCCGGTCACCTCGATCATCGACTCGGAAGCTGCGTATCTGATGCGGAAGGGAAAGATCGACTGCGTTGTGGTGGGAGCCGACCGGATCACGAAGGATGCGGTGTTCAACAAAATCGGAACCTACATGCATGCGGTCTGTGCAAAACATCACAACATTCCGTTCTATGTCGCAGCTCCAATCTCGACGTTTGATGTAGAGGCGGTTGAAGCAGATATTATTGTTGAGGAACGGAGCCGCGACGAGGTTGCGGCATTCTGGGGAAAGCCAACCGTGCCCGAAGGCGTTCCGGTCATCAACTATGCGTTTGATGCAACGCCGCTCTCGCTGGTGACCGGCATCATCACCGAAGTCGGCGTTCTGTATCCTCCGTACGATTTCTCGAATCTGAGGCAGATGTAATCCATGCCGGTCACCCTTCCGTTTTCCATTTTTGGTCATCCGTACTGGGACTCGCTGGCTCTGATGATTGGTCAGATTGCACTGCTGATCTTTTTCGTCTGGCTTGCCCTTGTCGTGATAACCGTCCTGCTGTTTGTTGTGTCGATCCGAAAGAAACATCTCTACTGCCCCTGGCTTCTTCGTCCTGCGTATCTTCTGCTGAAAGGGGCAGTTCGGACCGGATGCCGGATGGTTGGCATTGATGATACCGAGATCACTACTGTTCTGATCAAACTCGAGAATGATGTGAACCGCGACGAGTTCGCAGCTGTTCCGGTAAAAGAGCGTGCGGTGTTTCTTCCCCACTGTCTGCGCTCGGCGAAGTGTCCGGCTCATCTGACGCCCCTTGGGATCAAGTGTCTTGACTGCGATCGGTGCGGGCTTGGGATGGCGACGAATGCGTTAACTGATGCAGGGTATCTGGTGTTTATTGTGCCCGGTTCAACCTACATCAAACGACTTCTGAAGCGGTTTCACCCGCGGGCGATGATCGGTGTCGGGTGTCTGATGGAGATCAAGCAGTTTCAGGAGATGGCGAGGAAAATTGAGATGACGGCGATGGGTGTTGTGATGAAGTCGGACGGCTGTGTGGAGACGAGTCTTGACTGGGATGAGCTGTTCGAGGTTGCGTCGATCGGACTTCCCGAACCGGTTGTCGGGAGGAAGTAGATGTCTGTTACACTGCCGTTTGAGGCGACTTTGTTCAACAGCCAGTTCTGGGATAATCTTGCACTGCTGGTCGGACAGATTCTTCTGATTCTGATCATTGTCTGGATTGTTTTTGTGATCGCGATGGTTGCGTTGATTGTTCTCTCAATCAAACGCAAGCATCTCTACTTCCCGATGCTGCTCAGACCGGTCCTCGCGTTTACGGAAGGGGCGGTTGCGACCGGCTGTCAGGTTCTCGGCGTTGATGCAACACAGTTGATGGAGTTTTTGATCAAGATCGATAATGATGTGAACACAACTGCGTTTGCGGCTGTTCCGGTTGAAAATCGTGCGGTGTTTTTCCCGCAGTGTCTGCGGTCGTCCAACTGTCCGGCACGTCTTACGCCGGATGGGCTGAAGTGTATTTCCTGCGGCAGGTGCGGTCTTGGGTCAGTCATCCCTCCTCTGGAGGAGGCAGGATACAAAACATTTCTGATTCCGGGCTCCACATTCATCAAACGAATGGTGAAGAAGTACCGGCCTCAGGCGATGATCGGTGTCGGCTGTATTCTTGAGGTGAAGGAGGGTCTTGAGATGGGGAAACGTATCTCGATGATTACGCTTGGTGTGGTGACCAAGACCGACGGGTGTGTCGAGACGACGATGGACTGGGATGAACTGCTTGAGGTCGCGTCGATCGGACTTCCCGAGCCGATTGTGCGACGCGAGCCTGAGAGAAAGCCTGATCAGTGAATATTTTTTTTTCACCAAAATATTTTTTTACGATTTTTTTTTGTGTTGTCTATTAGTTCCTGGCCTCCCACGGAAAAACAGAAAACACAGAAATAAAAACATCACGTCTGCTCCGTGATGTTTTTCTGTGAAATTTCCGTGTGTTCCTGCGAAGCAGTAAGCAGGCCGAAGGCATGCGTTCCGCTTTTCCGTGGGCGGAGCTACAAACAATGCTGAACAGTGTTTGTAAATAAATGAATTTATCATCAAAGCCGCTTCAGGCAAAAATTTTCCAAAAGAAATCCTTATGATTCGGGCAGGCATACAGAAGTGGCAATGATTCATATAATTCCCAAACCCACCGACACACCGGGTGACAACTCGACCGGCATGGTGATGGCAGAACTCAAGCGGATGAACGTCCCCTTTGAAGTCCTCAACCTTGCCTCGGTTGATCCCTTCAATCTGCCGGTCGATGGAGAGACCATCTGGGCATGCGGCATTAAGCAGGACGGCATACAGTTTGAACTCCTCAAAGCACTCGAGCTCACCAACCGCGTCATCAACTCTCCCGAGGCAATCGCCACTTGTGCAAGTAAAGTTACCACAACCGCCATGTTGATCAATGCCGGAGCGCCGAGCCCTGACACCTGCTTCACAAACAACAAAAAAGTCGTCGCCGATTTTCTCGCAAGCCATGACGGCAAAGCAGTCTACAAACCGGTCTACGGCTTTGACGGAAACGGTATCTATCTCTTCAACTCGGTCGATCAGATAACCGAAGCCCCGCCGTACTATGTACAGCAGTACGTCAAAAATGATCGCGACTACCGCATCTTTGTCATCGGAAACAAAGCTGTCGGCGCAATCAAACGTGAATCAGACCACTTAACTCATAACATCCATCAGGGAGGCTGCGGCACGGCAGTAGAAATACCAGCCGACATGCGTGCGGCAGCAGAAGCAGCAGCACGGGCTATCGGAATCGACTACTGCGGTGTTGACCTTCTGCCGCTCGAAGACGGAGGCTACACGGTCCTTGAAGTCAACGGAACCCCGAACTGGCATTGCATGACAGCCCCCATCCCCAGACTGCTTGCCGAGTATCTGGTCGAACAGGATAAACTCGGGAAGTGCTGAAACTTTTTTTTATTTTTTTTGCCTATTATTTCTGAGCCGCCCACGGAACACACTGAGTACACGGAAATTTCACAGAAAAAAAACATCACGGAGCAGACGTGAACATCACGGAATTCTAAAACAATTCGTTTGGTATGAAAATCAAATCTCAATCTCATTTTCATCAAGGGGTTTGACACGTTAGTATCAGGAATATTTCCGTGATGTTCACGTCTGCTCCGTGATGTTTTTTTCTGTGGAACTCAGTGTGTTCCGCTTTTCCGTGGGCGGCAGAACTTTCATCAGTACACAAAATCAAAAAAAAGAACGCGGCTTTTGGCCAAAGCCGATTATTGCCAGATTACGAATGCTCGCGCTCTGACTCCATCTCCCGTAACGTCTTCTCCGCAAGTTCCTTCATACGTGTTGGAATCCCGCGGGAAGAGATAGTCTCAAACTCCTTCATGGATGCCGCAAGCTCAGAACCGAGAATAAAAATTGCATATTTGTGCTCAAGCTTGCTGCGGTTGATCTGATCTGGCTGGATCTTCAGTGCAGTATACTGGGGAAATTTCAGATCAGGATTGATCGACTCAAAGTACTCCTTTATATCGAAAAATATCTGGTGCAGTTCGATAAGCTCTTCCTTATGCATGTGTCATAAAGGTGAGAAGTCAGACCACATAAGCATTTGTCCGGAACCATTTGAAGGTATATGAACATTGTGCAGAGAAAGGGTGCAGGCAACATGTCGCGGACACAATAACTATCATTCCTTCCGTTCAAATATATACCACAATCCAAATCACCAACAGGAGACAGCTGTGAAAACCATCTATGTAATCGGCCACCGGCATCCCGACACCGACAGTATCTGCAGTGTTATAGGCTACGCCGCATATCTCAATAAACTGGGCGGCGGCCAGTACATCGCAGCCCGCTGCGGTGATCTGAATGCCGAGTCCAGATTTGCCCTGGAGAAATTTGGCGTTGAGGCTCCGGAACTTATTCTGAACGTTGAGCCCTCAGTCGCTGACATTCCGGTCACCTACTCCCAGAGTGCGACCGCCAGCACGCCGACAATCGACGTCATCGAAACAATGGACGCAAACGATCTGCGAAATCTGCCGATCACTGATGCTGCAGGAAAACTGATCGGTCTTGTGAGTGAACACGGTCTTGCCCATGCCTATGTCAGTACGATCAAGCGGGAAAATCTGGTCATGTCGCCGATGCCGGTTGAGACTCTCGCACGGATTCTCGCAGCAGACATCCGCGTCCGCAAACATGATGTTCTTGAAGGCTCGGTCTACATCTCAATTGATGCCCTGCATGTGATTCTCTCCCGCATCACCGAGAAGGATATTGCCATTGTCGGTGACGACGAACCAACCCAGCTTGCTCTGGTGTCTGCCGGTATTGCAGCTTTGATCATTGCAGACTCTGCGCCGGTTGGCGACCGGCTGCTTACAGCTGCTGAGGCACGCGGGGTTACGGTCCTCTCGACTGATGTTGATGCGTTTGGTGTTGCAAAGACGATTCACTTGACTCTGCCAGCAGAGATGATCATGGCGACCGATGTTCCTACCGTTCACATGGGAGACACGCTTGAGTACGTGAAGGAACTCGTTTCCAACTCGAAGTATCGTACTGCTTGTGTGCTGGATGAGAGCGGCAAACTCATCAGTACGATCTCCCGCAACTCGTTGATGGATGATGTGGAGAAGTCGGTGATTCTTCTGGATCACAATGAGTACAGTCAGGCGGTCGAGGGAATTGAGACTGCTGATATTATTGAGATCATTGATCATCACCGCCTCGGGGCAATGGCGACCTTGCAGCCGATCCGTTTTGATCTTGAGCCGGTCGGTTCAACCTCGACGATTGTGACCAGGAGATTTATGGAGTCAGGTATTGAGCCTGGGAAGGAGGTTGCGGGCGCTCTTCTTTCGGGAATTCTTTCTGATACTCTTGGGCTGAAGATGTCAACATCGACGAGACTTGATGAGGAGGCTGTCTCCTTCCTTGCAAAAATTGCTGATGTGGATCCAACAGCCTATGCTCAGGAGCTGATCGCTGAAGGGATGTCGCTGTCAGGTGTGTCCCAGAGCGAGCTGCTTGACCGTGATACGAAGGAGTACAGTCTTTCCGGCAAGCGGGTGATTGTTGCCCAGATTCTGACGCCTTCGTATGAGTATGCGCAGAACCAGTCTGAGGAGATTTATGCGGCTCTGCAGGCAAAGATGCGTGAGTCGAATGCTCCTGATATCTATATTGCGCTGTACACGAGTGTGTCGGAGATGGGGTCTGATATGTTTGCGGTCGCGGATGAGTCGACGATGATGAAGATGCACTGGGAGAAAAAACCGATGCATCTTGAAGGGGTTGTGTCGCGGAAAAAAGATTTCGTTCCGCGCTTCGGACGAACGCTGGCAAATCTTTTGTAAATATTTTTTTTTAAACGCGAATAACGCGAATAAAAAAATAAAAATAAAGATCATCTGCATCTCTCAGAATGAATCGTTCTCTAAAAATTAAGTGACGTCGTTAATATCTTAAAAATCGCCATTGGCGATTTTTTTTATTCGCGTTATTCGCGTTTCTTTTCAAATGCATCCTGAAGCGAAACAAAAAAAAGTGATTATGAGAGATGAATACTATTACTGCTCTTCTTCTGCTTCTTCAGCATCTTCCGAAGCATCAACTGCGTCTGCGGCTGCTCTGGCAAGCATTGCCTTCTCAAGCTTCTGCACCTTTGTCGAAAGTGACGGAATCGTCAGAACAGTTGACTCACGTTCTGCTGGCGGGTTCATGCGTGCGGCCTGCTCGTACCCGGCAACATCCTCCACAACGTCGGTCGGCAGATTCTCTGCCTTCTGTAAAAGCTCCAGCATCTCATTGCTGAAGTAGGTGTCAAGCACAATTTTTCTCTTCGCAGCATGACTCAGCTCACCGATAAACCGGCAGATCTGATCCAGCTCGAACGGAGTAATCTGGCGGGCGAACTCGTACTCCTCAATCCTCTGAAGTGTGCGGACAATCGCTTCAAGAGCCTCGGGCGTAACCACAAACACCGTACAGCGTGCAGATTCATACACAAACTCGGTCAGCTTTGACGCAACACAGTTTGGCACCACAAGATATGCCTCGCCCCGGACACCATCCTCCTTTGCCTCCTCGAACAGCTCAGCAGCCTCAGCCGCAACACGTCCCTCAAAGGATGCCACCTCATCAGGAGACGCAGGCGACACCGTGTTGAAAAACACATAACTGCTGTTCACCAGAATCGCAAAGTCGGGATGACCTGTACCGCGATAGGTCGCCTCGGTCTTCAGACCAAGATTCAGATCGGCACAGACTTTCTCCAGAATGGTGCCGACCCGTGCATGATGGCCGTCAAAGACCTCCACCATATCCTGTCGTGCCAAAAGATCTGCTGCTGCCTTCTCCTCGGCAAGTTTTGCAGAGAGTGCGTTCAGCCGTTCGGCCTCGATTGCAAGAGCCGCATACTTTGCATCGCGCTCACTCACATGCATATTGATCTCTTCCTGACGTGCAGAACTTTCCTTAACCGCAGCATCAATATTCTTTCTAAGGATATCCAGCTCGGCCTCGCGGGAAAGATACTGCTCGCGGAAGAGCCGTGCCTGATCATTATCTGCCATATGTGCACTGCGTTCTGCGGAAAGTTCGTTCGCAAGAGTATCGCGTTCGGTCATGAGGCAGTTGTGCGCTTCGGTAAGTTGGGCGTACTGATCGTTCAAGGCCTGTAACTCGGCACGGCGTGCACCTTCCGCAGCCTTCCACTGTTCTGCAGAGTCCGCATTCGCAGACGCAGTCTTTGTCATCTCGGACAGCTTGTTCTCAAGAAGACTCTTCTCCTCAGATAACGTGTCTCCGTCGCTGTGGAGATCCTCGTTCAGGGATTTTATCTCTTCCAGGCGGCTGCCGAGCGCATTGATCTCAGCTTCCTGATCTGCAGAAAGGGATTCAGTTTCTGCAAGCCTGTTTTGCGTCTCCGAAAGAGTACCGGTTATGACCTTATACTCTTCCTCTGCGGTTGCCGCTGCCGCAGTTATCTTCTTCCAGGAGAAAAGGCGAGTCCCCACACCGGCATCGCGAACCTTTCCGAAGAATGCATCAAGATTTTCCGAATCGCTCATAATCTAATCAAGGAAATATATGTGTGTCCTATCAGATAATACATTCGCATTTTCCAATAAGAAAACAAGCAGAAAAAAAAGGAGTTAGCGGGTCTGGGTCTTTTCGTAGACCACAAACCGCGCAATGGTTCGAACCGCTGCAATCACCTGCGAAGGGGTGATTACTTCAACCGAACAGGCCGGAGATGCGTACAGGGTCTTCGTAATGTACATCATGCATTCGTCCGGGACAACGATGAACGCTTCTTTGCGGCAGTTTGAGGTGTTCATACATGTTGCCAGTTTCTTTGCAGCCTCGCGGACCATGGCGTCTGCGTTTCGCAGTTCTTCGTAGGAACTTGGGGCGAAAGGTACGAACGCAGTGTGATGACCGCTGATTGTTGCGAGGAGTCCGTACTTTTCTTCGGTTGGTGCTGTTCCTGCAGCGTCCGTGATGGAGGTTCTGGTACGCTTGGCATGTTCCTTCCATTCGTCGAGGATCTCGGAGGTGATGGCAGAGTAGGTGGAGAGTGTTTCTTTTTTTGCGCAGAGGTCAGATTCGAGCGAGTGTTTGGTCTGCTGAAGGTTGCTGATCTCGCGGGTAAGTCTGGCTTGCTCTTCTTTGAGCTGTTCCTGTTTGTTTTGGTTTTCGAGGTCGGCCTTGACTGAGGTGAATCCCATCCGGTTGATGTCGGTGAGCATCTTCATTTTGACGTCACGCAGTTCGTTCAGTTCTTTTCTGAGTTTTTCTGCTTCCGCACATTTGTCGTCAAGGTCAGTTCTGAGTCGGTGAATTTCGGTCAGGTCGCATTCACGCTGGTACTTCCAGGAGTCAACCGTTCGGGTGAGTTCGTGAATGGTTGGGAGGAACTGGCGGCCTTTTTCTTCGAAGTCTTTGTTGAGTGCTTCAATTTCTTTTTCGTGCGTCTGAGTGAGGTTGGAGATGGTTTCTTCGGAGGCAGCAAGACGATCGAGTGATTCGTTTTTTTGGCGAACGAGTTCTGTGTACTCGGAGGTTAATGCATCGTACCGGGAGGTCTTTTCGGCGAGTTCGGTTTTGTTTTCGGCAAGCTGTGTTTCAAGTTCCTGAGCTTTGGCGACAGCGTTTTCCAGTTCGGTCTCAAGCCGGCTGATCTCACTTTTTTTGGCGGCGAGTTCGGTCTGCTGGTTGTGAAGTTCCAGCTCTTTTACTTTGTCGTCGTCTGACCAGTTTTGTGAGTTGGCTTCGTAGCTTTCCTTCAGAAGTTGATGCGCGATGGTTTCTTCGGCAAGTTTTTCGGATATTTGGGTGAATTGGGTGGTTGCCTGTTCATATTTTGTGGTGAGTGCTGCGTTTTCCCGTTTGAGCTGATCGATATTTTTATTGGCTTCTGCGAGAGATCCAGCTATTTGGAGATATTCGTTTTCCGCAGATACTATCTCGGATTGGACTTTTCCCCACGAAAACAGCCGTTCCGAGATGCCGGCACTGGACACTTTCCGGTACCGGCCTGAGCCTCCTGCTGTATTATTGTCAACCATACCTCTGATACCTACTATATTTATATCATCATCGGTATTTAAGATAAATGTTCGTTTTTGGGCTTTGCATCATTATTCATGTGCAGTCCAGGGGTTATCAGTTCACGGGAAAATATTGAATGCGATCAAGGGGCATTGGTTAGTGACAGGAGCATGTCAAACTCAGGTTTTCCTGATTTTTTCGTCAGGTGTGTTTTGAGATAATTTTTCTGAGAGGAATTGATTTTATTTTATGCAAAAAACCTATTATGTTATCCTCCCCATTATCTGATATTATGCAGGCGGTGGAATCCAGGGATAAACCACAGAAAGTAACGGCTACTATCTCCGTAACTCCACACGTAAAAGAGACGCTCCGTTCTTTGAAGAGAGGGAACGAGTCATACAGTGATGTTTTAGAGCCAATTCTCCATACTGTTGCAGTTTCAGAGTCCGATGAGGGTATTGGTGCAGTATTCCTCAAATCAGTTTATGTAAACGATGATCTGAAGAAATTGAAAAAACCGATCCCGCTAAAAGTCATCATTGATGAAGATAATACACTGATTCTCTCAAATAGCGAGTTTAAAATTCTCGTAACCTGTACTGATATCATTGATGGACTGGAGGAAGCCCGCTTACAGTTTGCAGATCTCATTGATATTTACACAGACAATCAACCCATGACAGATGGGGCAGTCACATTTGGCAAGAAATTGATGGACTCGGTTTGGACGTGATATCTTGTCGGTGCTAAAATGTGATGCGGTAACGAAAGCCCTGAGAAAGAAAGGTTTTGTTTTGGTACGCGGTCGATCAAAGCATCTTGTTTATTTCTTTGTACATGATGGAAAGAAATCAGAAATTGCAACACATTTAAGCCACAATAAACAGGAAATCAACGATGCACTACAGCGAGAGATGGCGGAACAAACCTATCTTTCAAAAGCTGAATTTCTTGAGATGATCTCCTGCAAAATCGAACACGATGAACTGGCCGCCCGTTATGCTGCTCGTGGTCTTCTTCAGAGAGATTAACTCTTTTTTTGTTTTCTTCCAGACAAAAACCTGCCCGCTATTCATGCAGACATTTTTCTTCAACTTCACGAAATATTCTCCTGCGAGTACATGGCACAATTCCCAAAAAATGAGTTCATAATTCACAGAGTGACGTCCTAATTATCTCGCTGAAAATCCAAATATACGCTCAAACTGAATTCAAATGAATGATCTTTGATCATGAAAACATCATTGCTGTCTCGGAAAATTATATTACCCCTGAAATCCAAAATACCATACTTAAAAGGAAAAATTTGTGGTGAGGCGTTGTGTGTGCTAATACCAAAAATACTGAGAACGCGGTTTCACCAGTGATTGGAGCAGTAATGCTGGTACTGATAACGGCAGTACTGGTGGCTATCGTCGCGATTGCCGTAATAGGTATGGCAGGCAATCAGCCTGGGTATGTTGTCGGAGTTACGGCGAGTGCCGCACCTTCAGGGAATGATGCGGTCGTGACACTCTACGGCAGCAAAAATATTCCCGAGCTGGTAAAAGTCGAGGTAATCGATGCCGGCTCTTCTGCCGGAGAGTACGTCGAGGTATGGAACGGAACGGCAGGCTCTGCACCGGTCGGCATACCGCTTACGGCGAAGAAGGTTGCGAGGCCTTCGGGGAATATGTCGTCTTACGCAACGAAGCTTCTGGTGCGGGGGACATTTGCTGACGGAACAGAGCAGGTGCTGCTTATGCAGGATGCGGCGTTTAAGGGAGTCGAAGAGGTGGTGGAATATATACTTTACAATAAAGTAGAGTGGAAGGAGTATTATGACAAGCATTATGATGACCCTGGTGAAACAGTGACGATTCCTCAAAAGACATTACTGGATTTCGGAGATGGTGAGTATCTATATTTTATCGACAATAGTGATTCTAATAAACGTGTAATGAAAGGAGTAAATAGGGATCAGTACTGGGATCTGAGGCCCGGTCAATGTGTTAAAGTAGATATTACACCAGAACTAGTTCGAGATGCAATATCGGGCCCAATAACAAGCCAGAGCGTGGGCAAGATAAAGACACTATATAATATTGGAGGTATATTAAAAATAAACCTAGATAATTATGGTGGTGTAAATCTTGTTGAGATCGGTACGATAGTAAACCCATAGTTTATTTCACTCGACCGAGACTCACCGATATCTCCGACTCCACAAAATACCCTGCTCACACAACCCCTTCACCCCCTCCTCCTCTTCCCCTCCATCTTCAGCAGATCCCTCTTGATCTGCAGATCAGGCGTGAAACCCCCAAGCCCTCCATCCGCCGCAGTAACACGATGGCAGGGAACAATCAGTGCAGTAGGATTTCTCGCCATCGCATTCCCGACAACCCGCGGATGTGTATCAGCAGCAAAAGCAACCTCCCCGTACGTCCTCGTCTCCCCGTAAGGAATATCAGACACCGCCGCATAAATGCGTGAGTAAACAGAATCTCCCGAAACTGCCGCAGACACGAGAGGTGCAAACGAATCAACCCGGCCCGCAAGAAACTTCGTGAACTGCACCGGAACCAAACCCTCAGGCGCGGTTCTCACAAACTGCACCTGATGCACAACATTTCCTTCCCAGGAAACAAGAACCTTCCACATCCCAAAACTACACGAACCAGTCTTCATCATACAATCACTTCCACTTCGCAAGAATTCCAGGCAACATATCCGCATCGCACTCTTTTAACTCAGCCTTCATCCATGGCGGAAGCCCGGAAAAGATCTCAGGATCCAAAAACCGCTCCTCGCCTAAGATAAGCACACCGCGATCCGTCTCGGTTCGGAGAACACGACCGAGCGCCTGAAGCGCCTTGTTCATCGCAGGAAGCGTATAAGCAATAAACTCTCCCTCGCTTCCAAACTTTCGCTTAAAGTAACTGTTCACCATCCGCCGAACCTGCGTAAAGGGTGCCAGAGGAAGCCCGATCACCATCGCCGCGGTCAGCTGATCGCCGCGGTAGTCAAGCCCCTCGCTCCATTTTCCTCCGCAGACCGCAAACATCACGCCCGACTTTCGCTGACTTGGAAGACTGATGAACTCCTTGAGTGCTGCGTTCGCCTCCTCAGTCTCGCGGGGTTCGATGAACACCTGCTTTGACCTGATCTTTCCCTCACAGAGTTTCGCAAACTGCGACTGCAGCTGATACGAAGGGAAGTATATCGCAATATTTCCCGGAAGCTTTGCGAACGCAAGAATGTAGGCGGTGATTGCCGCCGTGTTTTCCGAGTTCTGCCGCCGCGAAAATGCAGTCGTGATATCGCGGCTGCCAAGCACCAGACGATTCTCCTTTGGGAACGAATTCGGCAAAGACAACGTCCCAACCGGCATCTCACCAAAGTAGTAACGCCGGTAGGACTCTACCGGCGCAAGAGTTCCGCTGATAAGAACAGTTGCCGCATGCATCGAAACCATCTCCTGCAACCGATTTGCCGGATCGATGTTTCTCACCTCAAGATTTACCGCATCCCCATCCTTCACATAAACCGTAAGAAATGCCGGGTCGGATGAAGACCGGTAAATCCTGAACAAAAACTCGCACAACCGCTCAATTGCCGTCTCGCGGTACTCGGCCTTCTGAATACTTGCCTCGCGAAGCGTCTCCTTAATCGACAACAGATCATCCAAGATGTCGTCGAGCTTGGTGTAGAGCGAACCCTTGATTAACAATCTGTTAAAGATTGTCGGATCAAACCAGTCCTCCACCTCGTTCGACCGCTTCAACCCGTTCATGAACTCCGCAATTCTTGGTAGAACATGACGGACCGCATCAGCCCCGCGAACTTTCCCCCGGATGGACGCAAGTTCGTGCGAAGCATTTTCGATATCGATCTCACTGAGGCGAATGCTCTGAATGCCCTGCACCACATCACCGAGATTGTGGGCTTCGTCAAGAAGCATCATCACGTCCGTTGGTTCGCACTGCAGAGTCACATACAGCTGTTCGCGAATGTCGTCATTGAAGAGGTGATGATAGTTGAGAATCACCACATCAGCCCCGCGAGCCGCAGAAAGCATCAGATCGTACGGACAGACACTGCCGGCAAACTCATGCAGATCGGCAGGCATGACAACACCCTTCTGTGCCCGCTCGGCTTTGGTTCGCATCTCTGGAGACGGGATGAGTCTTCTGCCGCCTTCCTCCCCTTGCACAAAGACGCGGCTGTTGATAAAGTACGGACAGAGCATCGGATGATCGCGGTCCTGCTTTCTGATCTGTTCAAGGATCATCTTGTCCTTTGATGGAACCATCGACCCGCGGTCTGCTCTCTCCTGCATGAGAGCGGTCGAGAACGCCTTCACTCCTTCGCATCTGCGGTAGACATCTCCGTAGCCGCCTAAAGGACACATGTTTCCTTTGCCGATTAAGTAGACGAACTTGAGGTCACGCTTTTTCTTCTGCCGGATCAGTTCGAGTTCTCGGATGAAGATCTGCAGCTGTGAGATTGTGCGGACCGCAACGAAAATTTTTTTGCCGTTTGCCTCGGCAAGCAGGGGAGCGATCACGCTTGACTTGCCGCTTCCGGTTGGTGCATCCACCATGAGGATACCGCCTTCCCGTGCGGTCTTTGCCACCGCTTCCAGCATCTCTTTCTGGTTTTTACGGTAGGACTGATAGGGAAAGTAGTCGGTGATGGATGACATTGATGAGGTAGTATTGGACCTCCAGTAATAATGGAGTTACGCTTTGTCTGATCAGGGGGTAGCTTCATTTTTTGTTCTGTACTCTCGCAAAAAAATTTAGTGATTTTTTTTTTCTGAAATATCGTGATGAAATATTTTCATGTGACAACATATCTCCCGCAGTTATTTGGAAGAATCAATTCGTGTTCTCTACTTCAGCGACAATTTTTTTTTGAAAAATTTCCAGGACGAAACTCACTAAATCTTTTTTTATGATATCACACAAGTGAAACCACAAGAAAATTTCAATCGAGACATGTTTGAAAAAAAAAGTATTGGGGCATCCGTTGTGTGTGGGGATTTCCGGATGCCTGATTATGAATGAATGCTTGTGTGTGGTGGTTGCTGCTTTACTGTACGATCACGACCCATCCAAGAGTCGTGACATCAATATTACTCAGACTTCACCGCCGAATAACATTGTTTGTTGTGATCTTTTCGGGTCTCTTCCCGAACTCTCACAACCATATACACATAGAACTCATTTGTATAAAATGTTTTACATAATGTGCTGGACGTTAGTCATATTTACCGACAAACGAGTGAAAAAAATTTGATACGAAAAGTACAAGGCACGCGATTCATGAATCCTGAATCGCGTGCCGTTAGGTTTCGGCCTGTGGAGAACCGTATACCCAATTGTTTTTTGGAGAGTATGTGTGTGTGGTATGAATGTGTATGTAACCTGCCGCAGACCGGAAAACTCGCCGGTCTGCGGCAGCCTGTAGCCGTAGTGATTTTTTAGGCAAGGGTGGTTGATTTGCCCAATGTGACCTTGGCTCTGTTCCATCTGGTGGCTGTCTCAACAAATCTTGTCACTATCGCAAATCCTGCCGGCAGATTTCAATTCGGGGGTAAAAACCGCCATCGGAACTGGAGAGTGCAGATCTGTAACGAGTGCTGATTCAAACCCGAGTTCTCAGAGTTTGGGGTCCTCACTCGTTGATACTATGATACGTCATAATCCTATAAAGGACTATATTTAGTACCAAAATTTTTTCAGAAAAAGAGGGATATGTTGTATTTGAAGCTTCAGATTCAACCAAAGATTCACATCTTTTTCGTCTTGCGCACGCGAACGGCAACACCGCGGGACGAACGAAGCATCTCATCAGCACTCATCGCAGCTTTTCCGGTCGCAAGATACCCCGAACCGGTCACATAGACCTCATCGCCTTCACGAATGTTTGGATCACAGTCAAAAATACCGGGCGCAAGAATATCTCCCTGCGGCACAAAACCATCGCTGATCGTAACGCGGTAACCGGAGATGAACTGCCAGCCTTCCATCGTCGGCCTGAGAAGACCGGTCGAGCTGTCGATAGAAAATATCTGCTGTTTCTTGTCGAAGATCTTCTGCTCAGGATACCTGCCTTTCGTTATCCATCCTTTCGTATCGACAAGTTCGCCGAACTGCCAGGCAAGCGTTCCGCGAATTGAATCAGAGCGGCGTTTGCGGCAGTCGTGCAGGGCATTGTTCAGCGCCCGCAGCGAGTCTGGGGAAGAGGGGCGGTCGTCATTGCAGGTGTGTTCAAGAACAACACCCGCTTTTTCTGCAGCAGCAGTTGCCACAGCTTTTGCTCCTCCTTCAAGATGACAGATAACTCTCTCGTAGCGGTGCTTTGCAAGGTATGCCGCAACGTACTCGACAAGAATTGCCGACTCTTCGCGGTCCCAGTAACCGGTAACCGGCACATCATAATGGCCGGCAGGATAGAGAAGTTCAAGCTCTCTGGGCACAACACCCAGCGGCGAAGTAACGATGACCTCGTGTGCTCTTCCTTCGATAACTCTCTGAAACTTCTGATGTGTCTTTGAAAGCGAGTAGGGTTTTCGCGCCGCACACGGCAAAAGCACACAGACATCATTTCGCGAAGGAACAAATCTGTTCACCACGCGGTCTTCGAAGAATGCAATCTCCGGCCGCGTCATAGACTCTGCGGAGTTTGCCATAAACCGCGAGGACCGGACTGCCGGCAGAGCGGCAGAGGTGACCGGCGATCGGTCAAGATGACGGAGCAGGCCTACCTGTTCGGCATGAAGTCTGCATCGCTGCTCAATCAGATCGCGAATCTGTCCCGACTCAATCCATGTCTTGACAACAGCAATCTCGCGGTCGAGAGCAAGCCTGTTATGCAGAGCAAGGTTGCCGGTCCGGCATCCTTCGCAGCCGCAGACACCTTTGTCCATATAGGATGCATCAAACTCGCCTTCGGTCATGCAGAACTTTTTCTGCACGCTGGCAAGATCAACTGCCGTGTAGTCAAAGAGATCAAAGCCGGTCGCAATCAGCATTGCAGCATTTGACGGCAACGCGCAGGCAGGAGCGTAGCGGGCAACGTCTGGCGGAGTGCCGGCAAAAAGCGGAGAGAGATACTCTGCATATCTGCGGGCGTCTCCGAGTACTGATCGCCAGCCGGGAACCATCACGACATCGCCCGACTCTGCGGGACAGTCTGCAAGCGGGTGAAACGAGACCGGATCTTTACCAGCCACATAGTATTTGTCTGCATCAGATTTTGGTGCTGAGAGCGGGAGGTTAGTAAACGGCCGGTCCAAAAGCGAGGGAAACAGTCTGAGTATGTCCACTGCTGCCGGCGTTTTTATCTCTTCGTCGCCAACGCGGAGCATGCCGGTTCTGGCAAGGCCGTCGCGGACTCTCGCGTCAAAGACACTCATACGATGACCTCGCAGTCAGGAAATGCTGACCGGAACAGGGAAGCCCACTTCTCGGTTGTGGAGATGGTAACTTTGGTGTCAGGGTTGGTGGCGAGAAGTGCCGCAAGACCTTTGATACCACAGGCGACCATCGTTTCATCCCAGGACGGAATTTCGCAGGGACCGACCGGAAAAGTCTCGGCAAGCTCGTAGGGTACCGGACCAAACGGCGGTTTGAATCCGATAACCTCGGTGAAGCGTGAGGGAACTGGTCCTCCGGCATCAATCAAAGAGACGTCAGAAAGTTTCACGCGGGGAATCATCTCATGATACTTTTTGACTTCGGTACGATCGCAGGATTCTGAGCCGCGGTAGAAGAATCTGCGTTTGGTTGCACGGTCGAGGTGTTCGAGTTCGGCCGAGCGTTCCAGCAGACGACGATATCCATCGAGCAGCCGCGGGTGTGCCCGGCAGCGTTCGTCGACGAGTTCCCAGAGGGTTCCTTCCTGAACCGCCGCACGGACGCGGGAGATCTCTGCCATGGTGACGGCGAGGTTGTGGTAGGCGAGGAGTTTTTGTTTGTCGGGAGATTTTCTGAGTTCGTCTGCGGTATGCGAACGACAGACCGGACAGGCACAGGGAAGTTCGCTCATCTCTTCGAGTTTGAGGGTGCCGGACGGCGTGATGTAGCGTCCCTCTTTTGCGTAGAGTGCGTAGGCTGCTGAGTCGAAGACATCACAGCCGAGAGCTACTGCAAGAGCAAACATGGACGGGTGTCCGGCACCGAAAAGGTGAACGCAGGCTCCCGGGTTGAGTCCTTTTTTGGCGGCGATGATGACGTCGACGAGTTCGCGGTACCGGTAGGATTCCATTAACGGAACGACCGCCCCAACAGGGCAGTAGGCAAATCCCATCTCAGAAACTGTTCTGCCTGCCGACTCGCGGAGGTCTTCAAAGACCGCTCCCTGAACCGGACCGGAAAGCGGGGCATCGGGTCCGAAGATCTCTTTTGCTTCCCGCATCCGGTCCATGGTGACCTCCATCTGGGCAATGACCTCTTCGCGGTCGGTGTCCGGGTGCGTCGGGATGTCAAGAGGCACCCAGATATCAGAGCCGATGTCGCGCTGGAAGGAGATCGTTTCTTCGTTGGTGATGTCTACGCTGCCGTAGACCGACATCTGAAATGATCCTGAGTCGGTCATGATGAGGCCGTCAAAGTCAAGGACGTCATGCAGTCCGCGTTCGAGCGCCTGACTGCGATACTCCTCGCTTTTGGAGAAGATATAGGCGTTGGTGATGATTCCTTCAACACCCATCTTCTTCATCTCTGACGGCGGGATTACCTGTAAGTGCGGGTTGACGACCGGTAAGAGAGCCGGGGTTTTGATGGTTTTGTCGCCGACTTTGAGTTTGCCGACGCGTCCTGCGATGTCTTTGTGGATTACTTCAAAATATATGCCCATTTTTTGTATCTGCTCCCTTGCGAAAATGTCAGCGATATGATTGGTATTTGTTTGGCGGGAGTCCTATTAAATCTGGGGCTTTGAAAGAATTTTTCGGAGAAGAAACGGTGATGCCACAAAAAGATTTAGTACGTTTCGTCTTGGAAATTTTTCAAAAAAAATTCAGTCGCGGCGGATCTCAACCGCACAACTGCTGCGGCGAACCCTTGGCAGAACCGCGAGTTTATTCTCGTACTGCTCGCAGACAAAACCCTCTTTTGGCATCGGATCAGGAACAACAATACCGCGGCTGCAGCTCACATGATACTCGTAACTGCCGGATTCGTTATTCATACTATACTCGTGCTTGTCAAGCGCCGTACAGGTCAGACAGGGAACAACCATTATCTAATACCTTCTCTTGGCAACAGCATTAATCTAACGAAGAGGATTTACGGATGCTCTTCGGCGAGTCCCCAGACCTCAAACGTCCGCACAACCGTGTCCGGTTCGGGCACTCCCTCAGGAAGCCGGATAACTTCGCCCTCCTCTGTAACACAAATCCGGTAACAGGTCTCCCACTCCTTTGACAACGTCACCGACCGTGAATCATACGCCTCACGCGAAAGCTTCTGCGTAAGATACACTCCATGCTCGGCATCCTCAAACAGCACATCCTGCATATACCGCATCGCATACCACCGCAGCTCACTCATCAAAGCAAGTCCGCTCGACACAGTCGCCACCTCAACCGAGATGCCGAACTCCAGCTCTCTCGGATGATAAAAACGTAAAATATGCCGGCTGGTTTCTGAATCAGACAAAGTCCGATACAGATCCACACCCGGTTTTCCGATACATATCAGAAACATCTCAGAGATACATTATATCTGCACGTTCATCATCTTTGTCCTGATGACGAATCTTGCGGATTGCTGCGATAAACCGGCCTTCGTCGATGACGTCCGCTTCATCGCGGATGGCAAGCATACCAGCCTCGCGGCAGATTGCCTCAATCTCTGCTCCGGTCAGACCATCCGTCAGATGTACCAGCTCATCATAATCGATGCCGATAAGTGAACCTGCCTCAGCCATCTTGCGGGTGTGCACGCGGAAGATCTGCATTCTTGCCTCGGCATCGGGCGACGGAATCTTGATCAGCCGGTCGAATCGTCCGGGTCTGAGCAGTGCTGCGTCCAGCATGTCAGGCCGATTTGTTGCCGCCATGATTCTGATGTTTCCGCGGTTGTTGAACCCATCCATCTCTGCGAGCAGCTGCATTAAGGTTCTCTGGACCTCAGCAGATCCTGAGGTTCCGTCGTTGGTTCGCATGCTGCCAACCGCATCGATCTCGTCGATGAAGACGACGACTCCACCGTTTGCTGTTGCCATATCGCGTGCCATCTGGAAGAGATCGCGGACAAGCTGTGCTCCTTCTCCGATGTATTTGTGAACCAGCTCTGAGCCAGCCATTCTGAGGAACGGCACGCCTGCGTTGTTTGCAACCGCTTTTGCAATCAGTGTCTTGCCGGTTCCGGGAGGACCGTAGAGTAACACGCCTTTCGGCGGAATAACGCCAAACCGTTCAAACGATTCAGGTCTTGTCAGCGGGAACTCGACCGCCTCGCGCACCTCAAGGATCTCGTCTTTCAGACCGCCGATGTCATCGAAGGTGATTGAGGGTTTGGTGTCAAGTTCCATGACCTTGACTCTTGAGTCAACCGTGCTACCGAGAACTTTGACTACGGAAAGCGTGTTGTTGACCGCAACTTTTGTTCCGGCCTTCACTTCTTTGTAGATCTCTTCGCTTGCGACGGTTACGTACTCCTGATTGTTTCCCTGCTGGCGCAGGTAGAGTTCTTTGCCGGGAAGTTTTTCTAAGACGACCGCGACAAACAGCGGGAGACGTTTCAGCTGGGAGTTTTCCTTCTTCAGCTGGGCGTTGTCCATCCTGATCTGGTTGTTGTCAGTACGCAGGGATTCGTTTTCCGCACGAACCGATCGGAGAAGTTTATTGAGAGATTCGTTCTCTTTGTGAAGCAGTCTCACTTCTTCGGACATCTGGATGAACTTCTGGTTCAGATCACTGTAATCCAGTGCCTCCGGAGATATATCTGCAACTTTTGCCCCCTTTTGCCGCGTATTGGTATTGAGTGTGTGAACTTCTTCGTCCATATGTTTACTGTATATTATGGGCGCTGTCTTTATATTCTATCTGATTGAGTATGGGATTTTATGGTTTTAATGTTCGGTATTGTTCGTTGCTCCGCCCACGGAAAATCGGAACACACGGAATACGCACGGAAAAAAACATCACGGAGCAGACGTGAACATCACGGAATCTGAAAATAATTTATATCTGTGAGTTCTGCCTTCCACGATAAACATGGAACACATAAAAAACATGACGAAACTCGAAACTAATTTTATTTCCGTGATGTTCACGTCTGCTCCGTGATGTTTTTCTGTGATGCTCCGTGTGTTCCGTTTTTCTGTGGGCGGCAGAACTCACAGCCAACACCCCACAAAAAAAAGTTCACACCCTGCGCACAGACAGCTTCTTGCCGAACACCTTCGTAAACAGTGCCGCTTCCGGCGCAAGACTCATCAACTCCAGCGTCAGATCCGAACTATCCGGTGCCGCAACACTCAACTTAACATCCCCGCCTTTACAGGAGTAGTAGACATCCGTCACAAAAACCGCATGGCTGCGGTTCAAAAACTCAGCAGTCCGCAAAAATATCGCCATGATTCGGACTCTGTCACGATCCTCCAGACTCAGCGACCCGAACTCGGAATCCTTTCGTCCGGGAAGTTTTTTGCGGTGATAGCGGACAATCTTTGCCATAATCTCAATCTCCCGCTGATCAAACCCAAGCAGCTCGGTGTTGCGGATAATATACTCGCCATGCTGGTGGTGACCGACAAAGGAAAGAAAATCCCCGACATCATGCAGCCACGCAGCGTTCGCAAGAAGCTCGCGTTCCCATGCCCCATAGTTGTGCAGCCCGCAGAGCTTTGCCGAATCAAACATCGAAAGCGCATTTTTCTGCACAGCCTTTGCATGATCCTCCTCAAGACGGCAGTAGCGTCCAAGCTGGAGAACACTCGCATCCTTTACCGGCATCTGTTCAGACTGCGGGGTTCCCGGCATCACCGCAAGATAATCCATCAGAATTCCCTCCCGCAAACCCCGGTCGCTGATCTCCAGCACCGGAATCTTTAACGTCCCCATCACCGCAAGAAGAATCGCAGCTCCGGCAAGAATAATATCCGCACGTTCAGGATTAATGCCCGGAACCCGTCTTCTCTCCTCAAGAGAAAGGGAACAGAGATGACCAAACAGCTTCTCAAGATCAGTAAACTGCAAAACAAGTTTGTCGCTGTTCTCTTCTGCATGATACAGACGCTGTGCGATCTCTGCAAGATTGATCGTGGTCCCCGAACTCCCGACCGCACGGGTAAATGGATGTTCCGAGATCCTTTGCAGAGCAGGAATGGCAACCGTCATAACGCGGTTCATCATCTTGGTCTGTTTTTTGGGCGGCAGCGCTCCGGTAAAATTCTTTTTGATACACTGATTCGTGATCCTGATTGCGCCAAGCCGCATACTTTCCAGCGTTGAGTACGAGTACTGGCCGCCGACGATGAGCTCGGTTGATCCCCCGCCGATATCAATGAACAGCGCCTGATCATTTCCAAGACTCATGCCGGCCGCAACACCGAGATGAATCAGCCGTGCCTCTTCTTTGCCGCTGACGACCTGAATCTCAAGACCAAGTTCGCGGCGGATTTTATCGATGATCTCCTGGGCATTGACCGCCTCCCGCATCGCAGACGTTGCCATGATAACAAACTCTGCATCCCCAAACGTTCGCGAAAGGTCTGTGAACCGTCGCAGAACAAGAACCAGACGGTCGATGGCTTCCGGGATTATCCGCGCAACACCTGAGATGTACTCATCCTCGCCAAGCCGAACAACGTCCTTGATTCTGCTCAGCATATGATAAGCTCCGTTTGGACTGATGGAAACGACCAGCAGTCGTGCGGAGTTCGTGCCAATATCGATGAATGCAACTATTTTGTCGGTCATTTGTCCTCTTCTGCTGAAGTTACGGAGACGGTCTGCGGCATTTTCGTCAGCTCCGGCATATTTCCTGCCGCAGCGTCTGCTGCTTCGTCAAAGTCAAGCCCTGCCCCAAACATTGCGGTGAGTTCTTTGTTCTTTTCCAGACGAGCAAGCGTCTCTTCAATGTTGTAGGGAACCCGGATGTGATGAAGGGTGAACGGATCTTTTGTTGCAAGAAGGTATGACGCACGAAGGTCTCCATCTCCCGATCTCCCGCCTCCGCCGGTGTTTGCAATCCAGACGCCGTGAACTTTTTTGGCGAACGGCCGGTGGGTGTGACCGCAGATGATAACATCCGCATCGGTTTCGGCAGCCAGCCGGTTCAGCTCTGCATCCGAGGTCTCAGAACAGACATTTTCACATGACTTCGGGTGATGCATCACGGCGATTCGCAGATTCCCCCACAGAAACCGTATTTCCGTTGGCAGTGCGGCGAGTTCGGCGCGGGAAGCGGTGATGAGTTTCTTCCAGGTTTTTTTATGGAGAACAAACCTGCGAGGATCAAACTCCTTCGGGCACTCCTTAACAGTCCCTGCAAGAAGAATTGCTTCTTCTGCGTTGCCGCAGACACCATGTGCATTCGCAGATGCAAGCATTTGCATAGTCTCTTCGGGGAACGGTCCAAACCCGATCACGTCTCCTGCATAAATGAAGGTCTCACATCCCCTGCTTTTTGCGTCCGCAAGAATTGCCGATAATGCCGGAAGGTTTGCGTGAATGTCAGCAAAAAACGCGATCGAAGCAACTCCGTCCGGTAGTGAGAGCGTCTGAAGTCTGAGATCCTCGAGCGGTTTGGTGAGATTTTTCTCGATCTGGTCCCAGAGTCCTTCACTCTTTTTCCAGAAAACGTTTACCTCAGCATGCAGCTTTGCGCGTTTTTCCGCACGGTCCGTTTCGAGATTCTCGAGTCCCGGACGAACTGCTGCAACAAAGGAGGTGTTTCCAAAGTAGGCGATGCTTTTCTCCTCTTCTGCTTTCAAAAAAATCGGCAGGAACTCTGTCCAGACATCGCAGTCATGCATATCACCGAGATAGTCCTGCAACTCTTTGACCATTCTGATTGCCGGCGCAAGTCCGTCGCCGTAGAGATCCTTGTAGGACTCCATGGTGTACCGGAGTTTTTTTGCGGCGATACGCATCTCATGATGAGCAGCGATGCGTTCCGGGTCAGCGAGGGCTTTTGCGTACAAAAACACATTCTCACGGCAGAGACTGATGTGATAGTAGGCCTCGCGGTACGAGAACGACGTTTTCGTCTCGGTCTTTTCCATTTTTCCGCGGATGACGATCTCCATACAGGTTTTTTGTATCGACTCAATGGTTTTTGACCGCTCGAACGCCTCGACCGCTTTGATGACATCAGCCTGCAAACCGGACCGCTCCTGCATCAGTCTGAGAGTAAGACACTCAATACCGGCTCTGAGTTCAGGTCCCATCCGCTGTTCCTTCGGAAGTTCAGGCTCCTGAACTTTTGGGAGTTCCTGAACGTCGGGAACTCCTGCAAAGAATCGTTTAATTGCTGCAAAAAGTCCCGGCTGCTCTACTGGCGGAGCAGCGGGTTCTGTCAGCAGAGGAATCTCGTTCTGCGGGGACTCAAGCGGCTCCTGATACTCGAGCGGCAGAAACCGCGGCATACCATCCGGCAGTCCGGTCTTTGGCAACTTTTCCAAGTAAGAACGCAGAAACGCTATCTGCACATCAAGATCGCGGGCACGTCCAAGCGAACGGGTGATCTGTTTCACCTCTTTTTCCCAATACCGGTACTCTTTCTCTCCAAAACATCCGGCAAACAACGGCAGAGCAGCCCGAAGTCTGCGTGAAGCAACCCTCATCCGGTGAATGTACTCGATGTCGGTTCCTGCTTTCACGCCGGCAGACTCGCCAGCCATATCTGCTGCAAGCTGGAGGAGAACTTTCGCGCCGTAAAGCCGGTATCCTTCGTCGATGTTAGTAGTCATGCCAGATTCCGCGGTGTTCCATCATCCACAACTGTGAGTTCAGCGGTTTTTCTCCTTTCTTTGGCAGCACCTTCTCATAACTTCCATCGATGTGGAGAACCTGCGCCTGAGCGGTATCTCTAAGATGCATCTCCAGAATGGTTCGGATGATCATATCCTTCAGATAGGTGTTTTCGACCGGGAAGAGAATCTCGACCCGTCTTGACAGATTTCTCGGCATCAGATCAGCACTGCCGAGAAGCACTTCCTCGTCACCGCCGTTTTTGAAGTAGTATATACGGGTGTGTTCGAGGAATCTGCCAACAATAGAGATCACCCGAATGTTGTCCGAGACTCCGGGAACCTCAGGACGCAGACAACAGACGCCGCGAACGATCAGGTCTACTTTGACGCCTGCCTGACTTGCCCGATAAAGCGCCATGATACATTCTTCGTCAACGAGTGCATTGAGTTTGAATGCAATGTATCCGTCGCCGAACCGTTTCTGCTGCTCGATCTCCCGATCGATTCTGGCGATCAGCTCCTTTCGCATGGTCCCCATTGTTCCGTGCGAGACCAGCAGTTTGCGGTAACCGGTTTTCTGCGAGTAGCCGGTAAGGGCATTGAACAGATCAGCAATGTCTGCGCCGATATCAGGATCGCAGGTAAACATCGAGAGATCGGTGTAGATGCGTGCGGTTGAAGCGTTGTAGTTTCCGGTTCCCATGTGGGTGTAGGTTTTGAGTCCGTCATTTTCGCGGCGGACGACCATACACATTTTTGCGTGAACTTTGAGACCGACAATTCCGTAGATGACGTGAACGCCGGCCCGCTCAAGCGAACGTGCCCACTCGATGTTGTTCTCCTCGTCGAAGCGTGCTTTGAGTTCGACGAGGACGGTGACCGGTTTTCCTTCTTCGCGGGCTTCCATTAAGGCGTGCACGATCGGCGAGTTCTTTCCGGTGCGGTAAAGTGTCTGCTTGATTGCGAGCACATTGGGGTCGTGAGCTGCCTGCCTGACGAACTCGACGACCGGACTGAAGCTGTCGTAAGGGTGGTAGAGGAGGAGGTCGTCGCGGGCTACTGCGGCCGCCATTGTTTCTTTGCCGAGACATGCGGGAAGGGCTGCTTTGAAGGGGATGTCTTTGAGGTCAGGCCGGTCGATGTCCATCAGTTCCATCAGATCGTTCATACCGATGAGGCCGCTGTGGGAAACATAGACCTGGGTCGGCATGAGTCTGAGTTTGGCGGAGAGGATTCCGCGAATCCATTCCGGCATTGCGGCGTGAACTTCGAGTCTGGACGGGGTGCCGATTCTCCGCAGTTCCACGCTGGACTCAATTGCGGTCAGGAGATCGGATGCTTCGTCTTCTTCGATCTCCATGTCTGCGTCTCTGGTTACCCGGAAGACGTAGGTGTCTTTGACTTCCATGCCCGGGAAGAGCAGCTGGATGTTGGAGGCGACGAGGTCTTCGAGGACGATGTAGTGGTACTCGGAGTTGTTTGCGGGGGGAATCATTCGGTTGTTGGGGATACGGATGAATCTCGGCAGTGTTCCTTTGGGAACTTTGACCCGCGAGAAGACCTGACCGCGGGTCGGGTGATTGATGACGACGGCGAGGTTGATGGAGAGGTTGGAGATGAAGGGAAACGGGTGGGATCCGTCGAAGGTCATGGGGGTGAGGATGGGAAATATCTGGGTTTCAAAGTAGTTTTTGAGGTATTCCTGCTGTTCGGGTCCGAAGTCTTTGAATTTGTGGATGTAGATTCCTTCGTCTGCAAGGGCAGGTTTGAGGTCCTGACTCCAGCAGCGGCAGGACTCGGCTTGCAGGGGAATGAGGGTTTCAAGGATCTCTTTCATCTGTTCTGTCGGGGTCATGCCGTCTGCAGGGCGTTCGAGTACTCCTCCGCGAATCTGGCGGAGAAGTCCTGAGACCCGTATCATCATGAACTCGTCAATGTTGTTGGCGAAGATGGAGAGGAATTTGATCCGCTCAAGCAGCGGGTGGGAGAGGTTTGCCGCTTCTTCAAGGACGCGGCGGTTGAACTGGATGAGGGATATTTCCCTGTTGATATAGAGAGACTTGTCCGTGAGACTGATGATGCTTTCGGACGATTCCTGATTTTGTTCGGGGGTCATTGCATGATCTCCTGCTATTATTACTGTGTATATTTGTCCCCAATGCGTATCAGTCCTTTCTATGGAAACAATAGAGGGATCATAGGTATGATTGATCCCTGTCATGAGACGAAATCATCTTTCCAAGACTGAAACTGCTGTGGTGCAGATCAAAAAACAAGATGCTGAAGGTTGGGTGGGCGTCCATGACAACAAAACCTATTATCTCAACCTTCCCATTATCTGATTATTATGCAGGCGATGGAATCCAGAGACAAACCAGAGAAAATAACGGCTACCATCTCCGTTACTCCACGCGTAAAAGATAACGCTCCGTTCTTTGAAACGAGGGGCAACATATTACTTATAGCCAAGTAATAACATAGCCCCATTTCCCGATGTTGACAATACCCATAGAATCAATGTTCCAAATATTATTGATACTATGACAGAGAGCATAGTTCCCAATAGCAAACCTTCTGTATTTTTTGCATTCTTAGCTTGAGATGTGATAAGCCCCTTTGCAGCAAATAGTAATACTACCCCCTCAATATGCCCATAAACGATAAGTACTATTGAAACAAATCTTTCTAAAAATCCAATTATTCGACCATAGTTATTAATTGTATGATGGTCTTTGATTTTGCAATTTTTTTCAGTATTTATATTAATGGTCTCGATTAAAAATATGTGTGCTTTTGAGCATAAATTGAATAATTTAAGCTTTAATAGAGCAGGTTGGAATTGCGGGACTTCCACCGTTTCTGAAGATACGGTATTTGAAGAATGAGGTTCTGAACAATAATGACAGAGAAAATATACAATTGGTGTACTTGTATAATATACACCAAGAATGAATAAAGCCATAATTGTAAATAATGCAAATAAGGGTGATGGGATGAAACCCTCTGAAGTCCTTTCGATAAAATATTTGTACACATATGCTATGAAACATGATATACACAGGAAAAATATAATACATTTAAATACAAAAAACAGACAATTTTTATTACTCCAAAATACACCATACATCAATATAATTATTTATAATTCGATTAATATAAATCCCTCCGATCATCTGTAATTGTAACATACCAATAGTCGTGTCAGGTATGTTCTGATCTACAATCCCTTCTTTATTATCCTCCGCCACCCGTTACTACCCGATCTTCATCCAGTAGTTGGCAGGCTACGCCAAAACCGCCAAGCACTTCGCGGCCACCAACACTGAGGTAGCGCAGGTCCTCGAATGTTCCGAGCGCATTGTGATCGCATGGGGGGCCATCACACCCTAAGTATTGGTATATCATAACATCACTTGTACCAGCACAGGACATCGGATCAAATCCCAACCCCACACCCCACACCACCATAAGACAAAGTCTTGATACGTCACGCCCGCCAATAAATATACCATTATGATGCTGGCAGATGAGGTGGCCAATGATGAGATTGGCGAAAGTTGGATGGCAGACTCTTTCGGAGCACGAAGAGTTTCTCACCGGACTGGTCACACTCTTAATTAGTGTCAGCTTATCATTCATTGCAGGTATCTATCTGGGCGCGGTCAACGAAGTTCTTTTACTGATCCCAGGTCTTATGGTGCTCGTCACTCCGTCAATTAACATGCGTGGAGCGATAGCCGGAATTCTGACATCCCGTCTGTCATCATCCATGCACCTTGGTGCGTTTGAGGTAAAGTTCGGCAGGGAAACCGATCTCGGTGACAACCTGCGGTCATCGATTCTCCTCACCGTGTTCATCTCCGTGCTTCTTGCGGTGTTTGGCAAACTCATCTGCATGGTTGTCGGTGTTGAGGTCATTGATCTCTCAGACATGGTGATAATTTCCGTGATCTCCGGCGTTCTTGCAGGTCTTGTTGTGACCCTGATTGGTGTTATCACCTCGGTTGTCTGTTACCGGAGGAGTTTGAATCTTGATATGATCGGTGCTCCGGTCGTGACGACCTTTGGCGACATGATGACGCTGCCGTTCCTGGTGGTGACTGCGGTTCTGATAATGGCTGCACCCGCTGAACTCAAGATGATCTGCGGCGTTGTGGTGCTGGTAATTATTGTCTGGGCTGTTGTTTCTGCAAAGCGTGCGACCGAGATGATGAAGGATGTTCTTCGGGAAGGACTGCCGCTTCTTGCTCCGCTGTCGCTTCTTGGTATTGTTGCAGGCGTTTTGTACACGGATGGTCTTGAGAGTCTGATTGCGGCTGCCGCTGTTTTGATTCTGATTGCGCCGTTCATGAACGGCTGCGGGTCGATTGGAGGGATTCTGACGTCCCGGGTTGCAACCGAGATGCATATGGGTCTGATAACTGCGGATTATCTGCCGTCCAGGGTTGTGCTCTGGCATTTTCTGGAGAATTATATTTATGCTCTGCTGATTCTTCCGCTGATGGGGGCGTTGTCGCATATCTCGGCTGCTGCGATCGGTATTACGACGCCAGGGTTTACTCCGATGGTTTTGCTGTCGGTTGTTGCGGGTTTTCTGGTGATTACGGTGATGAATCTGCTCGGCTATTACACGGCGGTGTTTAGTTACCGTCTGGGGTATGATCCTGACAACTTCGGCGTGCCGGTTGTGACAAGCTCGATCGATCTGGTGGGTGCGACAGCGCTGATTCTGGTGATGGCGGTTTTGTTGTAATTTTTTTTGCGTCAAGTCCCGCCTCCCACGGAAAAACAGAACACACGGAAATAAAACATCACGGAGCAGACAAGAACATCACGGAAATATATTATTTTAGAATTCCGTGTTGTTCACGTCTGCTCCGTGATGTTTTTCTGTGAAATTCTGTGTGTTCCGTTTTTCCGTGGGCGGCAAATGAATACGATCCCCGCAAAATACTTTTACCCGCCGATTACCAATATGAAGACAGTACTCAAACGAGGTTACAGAAAAATGGCAAATCTGAAAGGATCCAAAACCGAAGCAAACCTGATGACCGCCTTTGCCGGCGAGTCCCAGGCACGAAACAAATACACCTACTATGCATCCAAAGCCCGCAAAGAAGGTTACAACCAGATTGCCGACCTCTTTGAAGAGACCGCTGACAACGAAAAAGAGCATGCAAAAATCTGGTTCAAACTGCTCCACGGCGGCAGCGTTCCTGACACCATGCAGAATCTCAAAGACGCAGCAGATGGCGAGAACTATGAATGGACCGACATGTATGCAAACTTTGCCAAAGACGCAAAGGCAGAAGGATTCGACGAGATTGCCGCACTGTTCGCAATGGTTGGCGCAATCGAAAAGCATCACGAAGAGCGGTATCGCAAACTTCTCGCAAACATCGATCAGGCAATCGTCTTCTCCCGCGACAGCGAAGCCATCTGGCAGTGTGCAAACTGCGGCCACATAGTTCTTGGAAAGAACGCTCCAGACGTCTGTCCGGTCTGCGATCACCCGAAGGCCTACTTCCGAATCGAGGCCAGAAACTACTAACTTTTTTTGGAGAAAAGTTATGGCTGAATACCAGTGCGGGGTCTGCGGCTATGTATTTTCAGAGACAGACACAACAATGTTCTCTGATCTCCCAAAGACCTGGAAGTGTCCGATCTGCTCAGCCGCAACCTCGCAGTTCTCCTGCACCTCAACTCCCGTTGCCGAAACTGAGTATCTTGGCAGCAGTGTCGTTGATGAGATTCATTATATGGCAACGACCGGCAAAAGCATCACCGAACCCATGGACACCCTGATGAGGGTCCCCTCTTTTGATGACATTCTTGTACTCGGAGCGCAGCTTGCCAGACAGCCGCTGGGTGACGGCTCGTTTGTGAATGTGCAGACGATTATCGGCAAACATGCGAAAAAGCCGATGGTTCTTGAAACGCCCGTCTATATCTCTCACATGAGTTTTGGGGCATTGTCCCGCGAAGCAAAGATTGCTCTGGCAAAAGGGTCTGCTCTTGCCAAAACCGCAGTGTGCAGCGGTGAAGGGGGCATCCTTCCTGAGGAAAAAGCTGCGGCATACAAGTACATCTTTGAGTATGTGCCAAATCTCTACAGCGTGAACGATCAGAATCTCTCCGAAGCGGATGCGATTGAGATCAAGATCGGGCAGGGAACAAAACCCGGGATGGGTGGTCATCTGCCGGGACGAAAGGTCACGGATGAGATCGCAAAAATCCGGGGAAAGATGGTCGGCGAGGATGTGGTGAGTCCTTCGCATTTTCCGGGACTCAATACTCCTGAGGATCTGAAAAATCTGATCACGTCTCTTCGAGAGCGAAGCGGCGGAAGACCGATCGGGGTGAAGATTGCGGCAGGCCATATCGAGGAGGATCTTGCGTTCATTGTTGCGGCAGATCCTGATTTTGTCACGATCGACGGACGAGGCGGGGCAACGGGTTCCTCGCCGAAGTTTCTGAAGGATGCGTCAAGTGTTCCAACGGTGTATGCTCTTGCAAGAGCGGCGAAGTTTTTGCGTGAACATGAATCCGAAATTGATCTCATTATCACGGGCGGTCTTCGGACGAGCAAAGATTTTGTGAAGGCTCTTGCGCTTGGTGCGGACGCGGTTGCAGTTTCTTCTGCGGCACTGATTGCTCTTGGCTGTAACCGTCACCGCGTCTGTCACAATGGCCGCTGCCCGGCAGGAATTGCGACGCAGGATGCAACTCTTCGTGCAAATCTTTCGATTGATGAGGGGGAACTGCGGGTCGCGAACTTTTTTGCAGTGTCTACTGAGGAGCTGCGGGTGTTTGCCCGCGTAACCGGGCATGCGGATATTCATGATCTTTCGATCGCTGATCTTGCGACGATCAGTAGTGAGATTGCGGGACATACCGATATCCCGCATGTCTGATTTTTTTTTTGAAATTTTTTTTGACTTTGCCTATAAATTCGTTTATGGGTAGACACAGTTCGGTATTGTTTGTTGCTCCGCCCACGGAAAATCTGAAAACACGGAAATATCACAGAAAAACATCACGGAGCAGACGTGAACATCACGGAAATGAATTGTTTTTGGATTCTGTGTTGTTCACGTCTGCTCCGTGATGTTTTTCTGTGATATTTCCGTGTTTTCAGATTTTCCGTGGGCGGCAGGAATTAATAGGCAACATCCCAAACACCATACCCTCATCTATCTGCACAACCCATATAGTAGCAGTATGACTCACGGAGCCTCAGTCAAAAACATGATGAGTTTAATGGCATCCCGAATCGATGCCATCTCCCGGCAGATCTCCAGCGGTGAAATCGATGCGTTTCTTGCGGCAATCCTTGAAGCAAAACGCATCTACGTAATGGGAGCAGGCCGCAGCGGACTGGTTGCAAAATCCTTCGCCATGCGTCTGATGCACATGGGCCTCACCTCCTATGTCGTTGGCGAAACCATAACCCCGGCAATCGGTGAAGGCGACCTGATCGTTGCCTTCTCCGGCTCCGGCAACACCAAAACCATCGGCGACATCGCCGAAACCGCAAAAAGCCTCGGCGTAAAAGTCGCCCTGATCTCCTCCAACCCTGACTCACGCATCGGCAAAATCGCCGACTTCGTCATCAAGATCGAAACCCAGAGAGATCCTGTCAGCTGCGACGCCCATGAGTATGAGATCCGCCAGATGCTTGGCGAACACCGCTCGTTCGCCCCGCTTGGCACCATCTTTGAAACAAGCTCCCTCATGTTCGGCGACGCTGTCATCTCCACCCTAATGGACATGACCAAAACCGAAGAAAGCGATCTGAAACGCCGCCACACCAACATCGAGTAAGACCATGACCCAGTTTGCAAAACGTGTAACCGCAATTGACATCTCAGGTATCCGCAAAATGTTTGAAGGAGCGGGACCTGATGCCATCAACATGGGACTCGGCCAGCCTGACTTTGACACCCCGGAAAATATCAAGGCCGCAGCAGTCGCAGCCCTTGCCGGGGGAAAGACTGGATACACCAACAACGCAGGAGTTGACGAACTGCGTGCAGCAGTTGCCGCAAAACTTCAGCGGGAGAACAACATTTCCTGCGGTGCAGGAAATGTTGTCATCACCGCCGGAGGATCAGGCGCACTCAATATTGCGATTCAGTCGCTGATCGACTCAGGCGAAAAGGTCATCTTCAACAATCCGGGCTTTGTCTCGTATGGAGCACTCACCACTCTTGCCGGCGGCATTCCCGATCCAGTAGCTCTCCGGCCTGATCTTCATCTGGATGTTGAGACCATCAAAGAACATATGTCGGACCCGAAAGCAAAGGTGTTTGTTCTGAACAGTCCGGCCAACCCGACCGGCATGGTGGAGACGCCGGAAACCATTCGTGCAATCGTTGAGTCGGCAGCTGATTATGATGTGACCGTCATCAGCGATGAGGTGTACGAAAAGTTCTGCTACGGCAGCACGAAGTTCGTGAGTGCGGCAACCTTCGGCGACAACGTCGTGACGGTCAATGCGGCGAGCAAGACCTATGCAATGACCGGATGGCGGATCGGTTTTCTTGCGGCAAGTGAAGAGATCGTTCACGAAGTGATCAAAGTCCAGCAGTATACGCTTGCGTGTGCGACCTCGATCGCCCAGTACGCGGCTCTTGAGGCATATACAGGGCCGCAGGACTCGGTTGCTGCGATGAAGAAGGAGTATGAGGCGAGAAGAAATCTGCTTATCGCAGGACTTACGGACCTCGGTATTCCGGTGAACAAACCTGACGGTGCGTTTTATGCGTTCCCGAAGATGGATGCAGAAATGGTTATGAAAATTGTGAATGCGGGAGTTATTATCACGCCCGGTACTGCGTTTGGCAGTGCAGGTGTTGGTTATGCCCGCATGAGTTATGCGACGTCGCAGAAGAATATCAAAACAGCTCTTGAGAGAATTGCAAAAGTTATGGAGTGAAGTTGTATGGAAATTACAGAAATCAGTGCATTATTACAGAAGCTTTCAAATGCCCACGGCATTTCAGGCTTTGAGTCGTCGGTTGCAAAGATCATCAGAGATGAGGTTGCAGCGTACGTTGATGAGGTTACGACCGATAAGATGGGAAATCTGATCGCAATTAAGAAGGGCGATGATTTTAAGATCATGCTCGCTGCCCACATGGATGAGATTGGTCTGATGGTCCAGTTTGTGGATGATAATGGTTTTATCAGGTTTGTTGGTATCGGCGGATGGTATAATCCGGTTCTGGTGAGCCAGCGTGTTCTTCTGCACGGCGAGAAGGGAGTTGTCCGCGGCGTTCTCGGCACAAAGCCGCCGCATGTGATGAGCGAGGATGATCGCAAGAAGCCAATTGGTTTTGAGGATATGTTTATTGATGTGGGTGCAACCAGTCCTGAAGAGGTTGAGGCTCTGGGTATTTCTGTCGGTACTCCGGTGACGATCGACCGTGAGTTTGCTCAGTTGTCAGGATCTGTGGTGACCGGCAAGGCGTTTGATAATCGTGCGGGTTGTGCGATGCTGATTGGGGCGCTTCGCGAGATGGAGACGAAGCATACGATTTATGCGGTGTTTACGGTGCAGGAGGAGGTTGGTCTGAAGGGTGCGAAGACGAGTTCGTTTTCGCTGAATCCTGATGTTGCGATCGCAACTGATGTGACGATCCCGGGAGATTCTCCGGGTATTGAGCGGAGAAAGGCTCCGGTGTTTATGGGGAAGGGTCCTGTTGTTGTGGCGGTTTCTGCGTCAGGCCGCGGTCATATTGCTGATCCGCGTGTTGTTTCGTGGCTGGTGAAGACGGGTAAGAAGTTTGATATTCCGGTTCAGGTCGAGGTAGGGGATGGCGGTAATACGGATGCGTCTGCGATCAATTTTGAGCGTGGAGGTATTCCGAGTGTTCCGGTTTCTGTTCCGGCACGGTATATTCATTCGCCGGTTGAGGTTGTGGATCTGAGGGATGTGCAGGCAGGCATTTCGCTGATCGCGAAGGCTGTTGCGACTCAGCCAAAACTGAGGAGTTAAGCACGGAACGAAGTGACGTGCGGCGAGTCAGTTTTGGCTGAGGAGCCGAGCACGGCGTGAGGGGCGTGCGAACGCGAAGCAGCCGAAACTGCGTAGCTGATTTCGAGAGAAACGCGAATAGCACGAATAGCGCGAATAAAAAAATCGCCAATGGCGATTTTTATTCTGATTATTTTTTCAAAAAAATATTTTGTCTTGCGTGAAATAATCGACGGGATGAAACGCGAAAAACAAATTTCAAATTTTTTTTGAAAATATTTGTAATGTAAATTTTTTTCTCACGTCTCTGTGAAGAATCAAAATATTTGTTATGAAATTTTTTCCGCCAAAAAATTTCATCTCAGAAGACCAAGAGCTGCATATCGTGCGGCAAGCTCAGCATGTCCGGTCTTGCAGGAGATCATCTCCACAAACTCTCCTTTGGAAAGATGCAGCTGCTCAGCCATCATACTTTGCAGAGTGTCGGATATCTCCTGATTGTTGTGACTCATATGAGTGGCAACCGCTGCCGGAACGCCATTATGATGAAAGGTATAGATCACATGCTTCTGTTTTCCTGATTCTGTCAGAAATCCTTTCTTCTTTAATGATTTTCTGACATTATCACACTTCAGAACAGACATCTGATCACATCCAAACAACACTCTGCAACTTCTTTCCAAACTGTTTTGCCGGAGCATCATCAGGAATTTCAGGATTTTGAAATACTTTGGAGAGAGAATTAAACTCCCATCTTGCCTCTTCCAGCCCATCCTCCAGACTGTCGCAGACGACTAAAAGTGAGTACTCATTGTTTGCGAGAATAAGGGAGCCATTCTCATCGATCACGATCTTCAGCGGAATGGGCTTCTTCAGCTTCCTGAGAGTATCATTCATATAAACCGAATCAAGAAAGACCGCACCAATCCCGTCTCCTTTTTCATGGACTGCCGCGGTGAAGAGAAGAGGCTCTAAAACATCATTGTATGATTCATTTCCCCGCTTCAGAGATCGGAGAGTTTCTTTGACATCCGGAGTTACCGAGATGGTTACCATTGCTTTTTGCGGTTTACCTTCGGACTCCATCACCTGCATGATATGAAATAATAGGGAGCATGAGATAATAGGTTTTGTTGTCATGTCTTTCGTCCGGCAACCCTGAACTTTTTGGAGTGGATGTGATGAGTGTTTGGCCACAATCTTGATGGTTCCTGAAAATTATATACCATCATATCTGTAGAAGTATTTGTGGTTGAGATGAAGTCTGATACAGACAACTCTGGTGATGTTTCATGCTAAGTTATCGTATAAAACGTATCCTTTTTGGTATATTCATTCTTGGTATCTTTTGGATAAGTATCGAAGTTGCCCAGTACACAGCAGCAGCAGAATCAACTCTATCTCTCATCTCTCTGCTCTATCCGGTAGGTCTTGTTCTCGGGTTTTCCACAATGCTTGGAGCAGTATTATTAGATCCCCGTAAACCGAAAGATATCGATCTTCTTCCGTTAACACGTACTTCTTTAGGTATCATGGGAGTTGTTGGGATTGCAATCATGGCTGTTGCCGGATTTTTGTACTATTATCTCATCGTGTATAGTCCTGAGAAAGTCATGGTTTCCACATCTGCGTACTCAATTGGTTTTTTGATCGGATTTATCGCAGTGTTAATCGTGTACTATCTCCCCGAGCACTTACCTCATGACGAACAGCAGGAGAGTTGAGAGTATTTTTCTGCGGAATTTTTCTTCCGCAAAAATTCTGTAAACAAAATCAACTCACATTTTTTTCCCATCATTACCCATCACGTTCCTGATCTTTTTCTCCCGCAACACTCTCCTCCACAAACCGTTCACAGATCTCTCTCGCCTCATCCGTGAGCGAGTAGCAGTACTCCTTCCCGCACTTTTCCGTTCTGCAAACCCGTTCATCCATGTACCGGATCAGATACCACCGAACAGTAGCAGGCGTTATTCCAAGCTGCCCCGCAAGCTCCTTTCTCGTGATTCCCGGATGAAGATAGAGTGTCTGTAAAAATTTCCCGGACTTTTCCCGCGAGAGAAGATAATGAATTGTCTGCTCCAGCATGTCGCCCGAGTCTTTACTGGTGTAATAGAAGGAACGCCCATTGCGAGTCACCGGATGAATTTTATTTTGTTTCTCAAGAGCATGCAGATGATAACAGACAGAGCCGCGGGAGGCTCCCACAGCAGAGATGATCTGCTGCTGGGTGGAGCCTGAATTATCGTTAAGATAAGCAAGAATTTTTTCCTGAGGCAGGGAGATCTTTTGATTTTTCCGGGACGTGTAGATAAATACAGAAATGAATCCAAGAAGAGCAAAGATAACCGGAGAGAAAATGATGAGAGGCCACTCGAGGACTGTTCCCTCAAAAATGGCAACTAAGTCCGTAATAACTATCTGTCGCCAGATTTCTAAATAACCCCATCCTTCAACAAGGACGATCTCTTTTCCGTCATCTATGGGAACAATCTCTTCATACATCGGACTGATTTCCATATCCCAGATAGTATAGTTCCCAACCATCTCTGCGGACACCATCCCTGTTCCGCTCAGCAAAATACCAAGAAGACAGAGAATGAGAATCCAGCGACGCATACAAAAACAATTGCCGATAACCTCAAATATAGTTATTGATCACAATCTCACACTTTACCAGAGCACCCCTCCCCAAAGTATCACACTTTGTCCACAATTATTATATTGGCTCATTTCCAATACCATCAATATATCAAAAATGTTTGGCAAACGCACAAAATGGATACTCTACGCCATCCTCATCCTCGGCTCCCTCATAATGGCCACGCCTCTCAGAAGTTACGAAGTCTTCGCAGGATCAAGCCCGGAACTCTCCCTGCTCACCTACTGCTTTGGTCTTCTCATCGGCTTTGCCGTAATGTTTGCCGCATTTCTGCTCGATGTCCGTGAAACAAAAGACACCAAAAACGTAGTCCTGAAAAAATCCGGCATCGCAATCCTTACATCAATTCTCCTCATCTTTGCAGGCATCGTAGTATGGGTTGCATACCTCCTCAGCAGCTACATGCCGGAAAAAATCGGCTTCGCCCCACTATCGTACATCATAGGTCTTGCGATAGGCTTTACCGCAGTCGCCATCATCTACTATCTCCCAAACGAACTGTTGTATGAGGAACAGCAGATCTGAATTGAAAAAATTTGAAAAATCAGGAACAAAAAAAATGCACAACCGCTTTATCGCCTCACTCATCGTGATCCTCCCTCTCATACTCTCCTTTATCCTGGGCGGAGTACTTTCATGGTATGGAGATCACACCGAACTCACCTCAGAATTCTGCATGACCCTCTACATTGCAGGAATCATTATCGGCATCCTCACGGCCTCTGCCATGTATCGCATGACAACTCTCACGGCACAAAATGCTGATGACCAGCCGGTCTGCATAGGAAAAAGAGCGAACATACTCCGCCTCCTTCTCTTTGCCGTCCTTCTTCTCTGCATCGCAGCATTCGGATATATTCTGATGACAAACTACTCGCAGTTTTTCACAGGAACATATTCCATCTACACGTTCGGCGTCGTGTTCGGTCTGCTATTCAATGGATTAACCTTTGAGTTCAACGCTGCCTGTGGTGAGTTGCAGAAATTTTTCGGTAGAAGATCATGAACACCTTCATGGTCATTGGCTATTTCCTGCTCATCATAGTCACAGTCACTCTCTATGCATATGCATTCCGTCAGATGCGGAAGAACAATGCCGAGCCAAAAAAGATCAGACTGTTCCTTCTTCTTGGGATAGGTGTCGTCATCTGTTACTTTTTCCTTCTCAGGATCATTCTCTAAGGAAAAATATCATGAAGAAAAACATCCTCCTCCCGGTTGTAGTCCTGCCTGATGATTTGCATCATCACATTTCCGGCCTCATTAAAAATTACTCAGGTGATCTCACATGCTAACCACTCATGAAAAACTCATCTATTCCGCTCTCCTGTTTCTTGGCATCTTTTCTGTAGGAATCGCCCTCTGCGACTATCATGCAGTTGTAGGTTCCAGCCCTGAACTCTCTCATCTGTATTATCTCATAGGTATTGTTCTTGGTTTTATCACCATGCTCTGGATTACGCAGCTCTACCCTCGTGAACCAAAGAATACCAATCCTCTTACGCCTTTCTCCTACATTCTTGCCGGGGGCGTGATCCTCATTCTCCTTGCTGCTATCATTGAAATCGCCAATCTTCTTATGGAATATCTCCCGGAGAAAGGAGGATTTTCAGTCTACATGTTCTCGTGCGGATTTATGATCAGCGTTGTTGCGACGATGTCTTTGTACTGTCTTATGGAGTATCTGCCTCGCAAAAAGAACAACAAATCTGAAATCGAAAAAAACTGATAACCCAAAAACTATCGGAACGCTCATCATGTCTGAGTACAATGCTAAAACCCACACACACCTTCTCATAATAACCGCAATCATTCTTGTAGTCGCGGCCATACTCGCAGTTATTCTCCTCGCGGGAGCTTCAGATACCCCCCCGCAACCGCCACTGCCGTCGGAAAACATCAGCAAAGTAACCGCCGCCCCGGGGACCGTAATTCTCCTCCGGCCGGGAGTGGACGGAGTAAATTACAGCACAATGCTCAATGCATCCGGCTACTCCATCAGTGATCCTGATATCAACAGCCACCTCTGGAACAAAGTGACAGAGTATGATCGAAACATCAGTGACTATGGTGTCAACGAAACCGGCTACCTCACCATCCTCCTCGAAGGATATTACTCACCCGAAGAACCTGAAAAAGTTCTCGCCGAAATCGACAGAATTTCAGCCGCCAAAAAAAATCCGCCTCTTCCGGTCCAGTTCATGATAGTCATACTGAGATACGATATCGAACTCTCGGAAAATATCAAACACAACACAACGGTAACGGAAGAAAGACTGGAAGAAATTCTTCGAAACATCGAAGCGAGGACGGCATGACATCTCTCACAGCAGCAACAATCATTCTTGGAATCACAGGAATGCAGGAATTGGCATCCTCGTGATCGCTCATATGAGGTTCATCATCTAACGAGTCACCAACTATGATGTACACACAGGAAACCAGCTTCAGCCTCATCTCCAGCCGCGACATCGGCCAGTTCTACTATCCGGAAAGCAGGGATCACGAGACCTATCTCTGCATCCTCGACTACCTCGAACAACACTGCGACAGAATCGTCATCTCCGACCCATGTCAACTCGAGGACATCACCACCCTCCCTGAGATCAAAAACCAATTCGCCCCCTGGTTCATCGAACGCAGGAGAACCGATCACGGCGCCAGATACTCGGATGGAGACGGCATCACACAAATTGCCTTCTATGACGACCATCACTACCGCTGCTGCAAAGAGTCAATTGATCTTCTCCGCAGCTCTGAAAACTTCATCACCCTTGATCGCTTCCTTGACATCAGATTTTTCGCAGGAAACAGATGCGTCCTCACCACCATCGCCCACGAATCCATCTACTACCTTGACCCATCATTCTTCCTCGACCTTGCTGAGTTCAGACTCGCCGAAGAAAAAATCGGCGAAACAGTCTACACTGATTATGACACGGCCAGCAACCATGCCTGTCCCTATCTCATGCCGGCTCTCTCTTCCGACGAATATCGAAAACTGCTTGACGACCTTGCAAGATACAGCGACACCCTCTCCCTCATCTTCCCGGGCTCCCCCTCCCCTGCATCGCAAAATCTCATGCAAAAACTCGGTGGACAACTCCTGCATCACAACACCATTCACAACTGGCCCGGTCGCTGGCATATCGATGTACCCGCAGACGAGTACGTCTACTCAGTCAACGCTGAAACCATCACTGTCTTCAAAAAATTATCAGACTTTTTTGACGCTGACTGTGATCTCAGCTTCAATCGCAGCGGCTTCTCCGTCCTCTACGTTCTTCGGCAGGAAGAGCAGTGCGTACAGGATGCCGGATTCTTCGACGACCCGGATACTTATCTACCGCAGGAAATTATTTTGTAGAGAGTTATCAGGTTTTTCAATACACCTGTTGAGAAAACGAAAAAAATATTTTATTTTCTGGGCGAGACCGTAACGCCGCTTCCGGGCGAAATCGCATCCACCGTCATCGACGTCGTCGACTCGATCGCATGCTTGAACCCGGTTAAGTCCTGCATAATTGCCGGGAACGTATTGTAATGCATCGGAATAACCAGCGGAGCACCAATCCACTCAGCCGCAATCATCGCCTCATCCGGTCCCATCGTAAAATGGCCGCCAACCGGCAGCAGGGCAACATCAGGATGATACAACTCATGAATCAGCTTCATGTCCGAAAACAGTCCCGTATCTCCCGCATGGTACACCACAACCCCGTCCATCTCCACCACAAAACCTGCCGCAGCTCCCATATAAAGATCCACCCCGTTCTCCTCCACCGAAGAAGAATGAACTGCCGGAACCATGGTGATCTTCACGCCGTCAACAACAACCGTTCCCCCGATACCCATTCCGGTTGCCGGCACATCCTTTTTTGACAGATACCTTGCAAGCTCATGAATTGCGATCGTCCGCTTCTTCAGCTGTACCGTTATTCCCAGATGATCGCCATGACCGTGCGTAACCAGAACAAGATCCGCATCAACCTTCGCCGCGTCAACAGGCAGGGGATCAATCAGAATTTTTTTGGACCCTTCCAGCGAAAAGCAGGAGTGCCCGACATATCTGATATACATGCAATATACTCCTCCCTGATGCTATAAATAGAAATAGGTCAGGGAAAAAGAAGAAAAAAATATTGGATATGAAGTTAGTTGATCTCAATACTGTCGGACTCAGACACATCAATAGCCTCGCCAAGCGTGTCCTCCTGCAGACCTGACGCCATCTTTTCCGTCAGATCCCGATCCTCCATCACATCCCGGATGCGTTCCAGATATGGATCAAGCGTCACATCCTCTTTCTGTTCAATCACATGCCGGTACTCACGAAGCGTCGTCGGGCTTATTCCCAACTCCTCAGAGATCTCCCGCATCGTTTTATCAGTACTCATCAAAGTCCGCATCTGTTCCTGATCGAACGGCATATTAAAGTCAAGATCGCGGAACAGCTTCAGCCGAACCCGGGCACGGGCAACCGTCTTTGAAAGCTTCTCGTCGCCAAGCTCGCGGGCGATCTCGGTATCATTCTTGCCTGCATGAAACGCGGTGATAAGTCGTGCCAGCTGAATTGGTTCAAGCTTTGTCTTGAAAAATCCGCGGTCCTGAATCTCCCGCATAATCAGGGCAATCTCACGTTCAACCGCATCCTGATCACGAAGTGTCCCGTGGAGCTGCTTCATGGGCTCCACAATCTTCGTTTTCTGCGTTATATCAGAAAACAGCTTCAGCAAATCCTTTTGTCTCTTCTTTGGGGCCATATTTGTATATCCTCCCAATGGGTTATTCGATGAAAATATACTTCTGAGCATATAATTATTCTGGATGTTTCGGCCCGTGATTCAAACAACAGACCCGGATGCAAAAAATTAATAACCACAACGACAGTATGATTACCCCCAAACCCCTTTGCTCCAAAAATCTGAAAAAAAAATTTTTGGGTGTGGGATGATATTTTGAAACGCGAATCGCATGCCTTCGGCCTGCTCACCGCTTCGCGGAATAGCGCGAATAAAAAAAATCTCTATGCCTCTCAAAACAGATCAATTATTTAAAATTAAATTATTTACACAATCTCTTAAAAATCGCCATTGGCGATTTTTTTATTCGCGCTATTCGCGTTTCAAAATTTCATCATCCACGTGTACACCATCCCCAAACACCTCCTTCACCCGCTCAAGATCCTCATGCTTCCCGCTCAGAACCAGCATATCCTCAGGCATCAGAACCTTCGTCCCGTCAGGCGTCAGAATAACCTCGCCTGACGCATGATGCAGCGACACAACCGACACATGAAACCTCTTTCGCAGATGTAAATCAGCAAGCGCCTTACCCGCAGCCTCGGAGTCCGGGCTCACCGCAATATGAACAAACTCAGACTTCGACGAAGGTGCAAGACTGGACGAAATCTTCTGCACCTTACTATCGATCACCTTTTGAATCAGCACCTTCTCCCGCTCGGCAAACATCTCGCCCCGCACATCCAAAACATACTGCTCCAGATCCTGTGCCGGCACATTCTCATTCGCAAACACTCTTCGTGCCATCGCAAGACCAGCCTCACGCTCATCAGCAATCACCTCATCCACACCAAGCTTGAACAGCGTCGAACTCTCGGTCGTGTACCGGGCACGGGTAATAATCGTCGTCCAGGGATTCAGCCTCCTCGCCATCAACGCAATCGACTCAGCAGCCGAAGAGTCCGAGATCGTAATCACCAGCGTCCTCGTATGCCTGATACCTGCATGTTGAAGAACCGGCTCAAGCGACGCATCCCCGTACAGAATATGCTCACCGTTCCTCCTCTCCTCAGCAACCGTCTCGTGATTCATCTCAAGAATAATATACTCGCGGCCAACATGCTTCAGCGCCCGAACAACATACCTCCCTGCCGGACCAAAACCAACCACAATAACAGGCCCTCCCTCCTCCTCCAGCTTTGATGCAGGACTCTCAGTACTAAATGAGATCGAAGCACCCCCTTTTCCGTGCGTTGCTGCATGCACAATCCTCTGCGAAATTTTCGGCGCAGCATTTACCGCGAAAGGCGCAATCGTCATCGAAATAATTGCGACTGCGAGAAAAATCTGATATATTCCATCCGTCAGAATACCAAGCGACAACCCGGACGATCCAAGCACAAAGGAAAACTCTCCGATATGGGCAAGACTCAAGCCCCCGATAATCGCCGTCCCCGCAGTTGCTCCGGCAATCCATCCGGCAGCAGTTGCAATCACCGTCTTTGCAAGAATCAGCAGACCTACCAGAATTAAGATCAGCACAATATTTTCCATCATGACTGCAACCGACAACATCATGCCAACAGAGATGAAGAAAATTCCCGTCATCATATCCCGAATCGGCATGATGATTCCGATAACCTCATGGTTATACTCTGATCCTGCAATCGCAACTCCGGCAAGGAACGCACCCAAAGACATCGAGACATCCGCAAGCGACAGCACCCAGGCAATGCCGATACAGATCGTCATCACTGAGATGATGAACAGCTCGCGGTTTCTTCGTGAGACTACCACTTCAAGAATCTTTGGAACAACTACCAAAGCTACCAGCATCACAACAAGCAGTGCTATCATGTTTGTGCCAAGCGTAAAGAGCGAGGCCATAACGCCTGCTCCGGTTCCGGCAATCATGGGGAGCATGAGCATGATGGGAATTACTGCAATATCCTGACTGATCAAAATTGCAAGAAGCAGTTTTCCGTGCCTCGTGTCGATCTGGCCATTGTTCTGATAGATGTTGAGAACAATTGCGGTTGAGGAGGCTGATACCATGAGTCCGAGCAGAAATGCAGTGTTTGAGGGAATGCCGAACGCGGACAAAACAACCCAGACAAAAAGTGTGGTGAGAATTATCTGAAGTCCGCCGCCGATGAGGACGAGCTTTTTCATCTCAAGAAGTTTTTTCAGTGAGATCTCAAGACCGATTGTGAACATCAGAAGAATGAGACCAAACTCTGCGACGAGACTTACCTGTTCATAATTAAATAGGTTGAGACCTGAGGGCCCGATAATAATGCCTGTCACGAAAAATCCGATGATTGTGGGGAGATTGATCTTGCTGCTCAGTAAAAGAACGATGAGAGTACAGGCAAGGAGGAGAAAAATCCCCATCATGGTTGTTTCAGCGGACATGCATACACCGGAGAGGTTGTGATGAGATGATGTTTGGTATGGAATTTAAAAACTGTATCGATGGTCACAAAATTTGTGTTCGCTGTTCGTGCTCGTAGCTCCGCCCACGGAACACACTGAACACACGGAAATTTTACAGAAAAAAATCACGGAGCAGACGTGAACAACACGGAAAAAAAATTATCACGATAGGAGTTCCGCGGTGTGGTTTTGTTTGGAACAACCACGGAATGCACTGAGCACACGGAACTTCACGGAATAAAATGCACGGAGAACGCCTGCGGAGCCGGAATGCACAGAAGAGCTAAGGAAGTTGGCCCTCTAACCAATAACAGACATATATACTCATACTCTTAGTTTTTCCGTGCATTCCGGCGCCGCAGGCGTTCTCCGTGCATTTCTGCGAAGCAGTGAGCAGGCCGAAGGCATGCGATTTCTTTTTTCCGTGAAGCTCTGTGTGCTCAGTGCATTCCGTGGTTGCTCCGAGTGAGGCCAAGGACAGAAAAATCTTAAACGATGAAACTCATCACCGCGTAACTCCTACACGAAAAAAAATAATCACGAAATTGTAAGTTCCGTGTTGTTCACGTCTGCTCCGTGATTTTTTTCTGTGAAATTTCCGTGTGGTCAGTGTGTTCCGTGGGCGGAGCAGCGAACAAAAACACAAACCCGACAACAGCGAGAGAACTATATGTCTGTCCGCCCCATACATACAGCACCGGAAAACCATGGCAGATATGGAAGATACCTACGAAAGAGTCACGGAACTTGCACGCAGACGCGGTTTTGTCTGGCCGTCCTCTGAGATATACGGCTCAGTTGCAGGTTTCATTGACTACGGCCCGCTTGGCGCAATGATGAAGCGCAGAATTGAAAATGTCTGGCGCAAATTCTACGTCGTGCAGGAAGGATACTATGAGATTGAATGCCCGACCGTTGGTATTGAACCAATCTACGTTGCGAGCGGTCACGTTGGCGGCTTCTCTGACAAAATGTTCCAGTGCCCGCACTGTCAGGAGTTCCTCAGAGCTGATCACGTTGCCGAATCCTTTGGCATTCCGCATGCAGGAACCATGTCCAAACAGGATCTGCATGACGTCCTCGTCGACAAAGAATGTCCTGCCTGCGGCAAAGTTCTCGGACCAGTTGACGTTTTCGACTTCAACCTGATGTTTACAACAAGCATCGGTCCAGGAGGACAGCGGAAAGGATATCTTCGTCCCGAAACCGCCCAGGGAATGTTCGTTGACTTCCCGCGGCTTCTCAGATTCTATCGCGATCATCTGCCGTTTGGTGCAGTTCAGATTGGAAAATCCTACCGTAACGAGATCTCGCCCCGTCAGGGAATGATTCGTCTTCGTGAGTTCACGCAGGCAGAAGCCGAGATCTTCGTCCACCCCGAAGAAAAGGATCATCCGTTCTTCTCCCGCTACGCAGACTATGCAATGCCCTTATGCGGTATTGCCCAGCAGGAAGCGGATGCTCCGGCAGTTACGAAGACGATGCGTCAGGCAGTTGACGAAGGCATTATTGCAAACGAGTATGTGGCATATTACGTTGCAATGACGCATGATATCCTCTGTACGGTTGGTTTCAACCCTGACAAGATCCGGTTCCGCCAGCATATGCCTGACGAGCGTGCGCATTACGCGACCGACTGCTGGGATGCAGAAGCGCTCTCCGACCGGTTCGGCTGGGTGGAGATTGTGGGTATTGCGGACCGCACAAATTATGATCTCAAAGCTCACTCCAAAGTATCGGGCGAGAAGATGACGGTCTTCGTCCAGTATCCTGAGGCAAAGAAGGTTCACCACAAGGCGATTGTTCCCAACTACGGCAAGATGGGTCCAATGTTCCGCGGAAAAGCAAAGGCGATTGCTGAGCTTATGCCAACAGCCGAACCACAGGCAGATGGGCTGCACCTTGTCGTTGATGGCGAGGAAATCATTGTTCCGCCAGAGATGTACACGGTAAAGGACGAGATGGTCGATGTGTTCGGCGAGGATGTTATGCCGCATGTGATCGAGCCTTCGTATGGTATTGACCGGATGAGCTACATGGTCCTTGAGCATGCGTATGCCGAGGATGTTGCTGATGGCGAGACGAGAACGGTGATGCGGTTCAAGTCCTGCGTTGCTCCTGTGCAGGCTGCGGTTCTTCCGCTGATGGCACGTGATGGTCTTGATGAGATTGCACGTAAGCTGGTGGACGCGTTACAGAACGAGGGCATTCAGACCGAGTACGATGATGCAGGAGCTATCGGCCGCAGATACCGCCGTCAGGATGAGATCGGTACACCTGTGTGTATTACGATCGATTATGATACAAAGGAGGATGCGGCTGCGACCGTTCGCGATCGCGACTCGATGAAGCAGGTGCGGCTGCCGCTGGCAGAGATTCCTGCGGTGGTGTCACAGCTGATGAACGGTAAGAAGACGTTCGATCAGCTGGGATAATTTTTTTATTTTTCACGACTTCGTATCTTTGGCAAATGTTCATAAGAATTTACGGACAAACTACCAACATACCAATGCCTGCGTACGTGAGCATCAAAGAGGACGTCCTCAGAAAATTGTCCGATATATTGAACCGTCGATGATTCTGTTCGGAAAAATTCCGGAAGTGGCGGCATGAATCCAAGAAAAGATATACAGGTCTGTCTCCTAAAAATGAAAAGTCGATCAAAGACGCACATTTATACTCTGAAAACAAAAATATCTGATAACGAGTAATGTCTGCATACACCAGTATCAAACCGTTTGTCCTCAAAACCCTGACACAACACCTCTCTGAGATACAGGCAGCGTACGGCATTCAGACTCTCACGCTCTTCGGCTCGGTTGCCCGCGGCGATGACATGCCGGACAGCGACATTGATCTTCTCTACACCTTTGCCTCTGCATATGATACGTTTGACAACTATCTCGCTCTCGCCGAGTATCTGGAAACGATTCTTGGGCGAAAAGTTGATCTCATCTCTCCCGAATATCTCAAACCCCGCATTCGTACCCGCATTGAAAAAGACGCCATTACCTGTGGCGAAGGAAGCGTCAGTGCATGAACGATCCAGACATTCTTCCCTATCTGGATGACATCTTTGAACAGTCGGAAAATATTCTCACCGCTCTTGAAACGATTACCTATCAGGACTACTGCGAAAATCCCCTGTATCACAGTGGTATCATCCGATTCATCGAAATAATCGGCGAAGCAGCAAAACACATACCGCAGGAGTTCAGGGAACAGCATCCGGAAATTCCATGGAAGAAAATGACCGGCATGAGGGACAGACTCATCCATGCATATGCCAATGTCAATCTCAAATATGTCTGGGATGTCGCTGTAAACGATATTCCATCTCTCTACGAACAGATCAAGACCATCCGAAAAACCCTCGAATAACCCTAATATGCCCTACGTCAGCCACCCCAATATCCCTCAGGACACCATCGAAGAGCGTGCATACCAGACCAATATCGCCAGACACGCACTTGACGGCAACACCCTCGTCGTTCTTCCGACAGGAATGGGAAAAACCGCAGTCGCCCTTCGCGTCGCGGCTGAGAGGCTCTCAATCGGCAAAATTCTCATGCTCGCCCCGACCAAACCCTTAGTCGAGCAGCACTACCGCTATTTTTCCAAAAATCTTCTCCTCGAAGAACATGACGTCGCCATGTTTACCGGCAGCAATCCTCCGGCAAAACGAATCGAGATGTGGGGGAAAGCGAAGCTTTGCATCTCAACCCCTGAAGTCATCAAAAACGACCTCATCGCCGAACGCTACTCGCTCCACGACGTCTCGCTCTTAATCGTCGATGAGTGTCACAGAACTGTCGGCAACTATGCCTACGTCTTCATCGCCGAACGCTACACCGCAACCGCGTCTCAACCGCTCATTCTTGGCATGACCGCATCTCCCGGCTCTGATCCTGAGATGGTCGCTGAAATCTGCGGACATCTCTCGGTCAGCATCGTCGAAAGCCGGGTTGAGACTGATGCGGATGTTCGTGCTTACGTCCATGAACGCGAGATCGAGTACCGGTCGGTCGATCTGCCCGAAGACCTCTGGCTTGCCTTGAGTGTTTTGAACAGCATGATCGATGACCGCCTCGTAACCCTCACCGATCTCAACTACCGCGTGCCTCGTCGGGAAGCCCTGTCCATGAAAGCACTGAACGGCGTCATGGCACAAATTCAGACCAGAATGCAGCAGCGTGACCGCACAGCCTACACCGCAATGTCAGTGCATGCCGAACTGATGAAGCTCAAACACGGCGTAACAATGGCCGAGTCGCAGGGAACCACCGCATTGAAAGCCTACCTCTCTCGGCTCGAAAGCGAAGGAGCGTCAGGAGCCGGAAGCAAAGCAAGCAAACGCATCTGTTCTGACGAACGTTTCCAGCGCCTGCTTGCACTCGCTGACAACTGGAAGAAGGAACTGCACCCAAAAGCTGACGAAGTGGTGAGAATCGTCCGCGATCAGCTGGTTGAGGACGCTGAGTCCAGAGTGATTGTGTTTGCAACCTACCGCGACGGAGTCTCGATGCTCGTGAACCATCTGGCAGCCGCAGGAATTCCTGCAATCCGGTTCGTGGGCCAGGCATCCCGCGACACCGAGAAGGGTCTGTCGCAAAAGGAACAGATCGAAGCGATCCGCCAGTTCCGCGAAGGAGAGTTTCATGTGCTGGTGGCGACCTCGGTTGGCGAGGAGGGTCTTGATATTCCGTCCACTGATCTCGTCGTCTTTTACGAGTCGGTGCCTTCCGAGGTGCGGAGTATTCAGCGAAAGGGGCGGACCGGCAGGAACTCGTCAGGAAAGATCATTGTTCTGATTACGAAAGGGACGACGGATGAAACCTTCCGCTGGGTGAGCAACACCCGCGAGAAGCAGATGCAAAAAGGCGTGAAGGCGATGCGCAGCGGAAATGTTCCAGTTCCTGCGCCCGATCCTGCAAAAGCCCAGATGACACTTGCCGACGCAGTCCTTCGGGCGGCCGCATCGTCTGCTGAGGCTGATGATGCTGAGCGTCCTGCAATCGTTATCGATAATCGGGAGATGTCTTCAAAGGTTGCGGAGCATCTCAGCAATCTTGGTGCAAAGATTACGCTTGCGGCTCTGCCGGTAGGAGATTATGCGATCGGTGACCGGGTTCTTGTTGAACGAAAGACTGCGCAGGATTTTGTGGATACGCTTGTGGACCGGGATCTGTTTGGTCAGGTAAAAAGTCTTGCTGAGTCTGCGTCCAGACCGGTTCTGATTGTTGAAGGCGGGTCGATTGCGGATTTGTATGAGCTGCGTAATATTCATCCGAATGCGATCCGCAACACGCTTGCCTCAATTGCGGTGGACTTTGATGTGTCGCTTGTGTTTACGCGGGATGCGGAGGAAACTGCCGGTATGCTGTATGCGTTTGCCCGCAGGGATCTGGGCGAGGCAAAGTCTGAGCGGAGTTTTCACCGCCATAAGTCTGCACGAAGCGGGAGAGAGGAGCTTGAGTATATTTTAACGGCTGTGCCTGAGGTGGGCCCAAAGTCTGCACGCGATATTTTGTCTGCGTTTGGAACGCTTCGTGCGGTGTTTTCGGCAACTGCGGAGGAGCTGATGAAAGTGAAAGGGGTCGGAGAGAAAACTGCGGGCGGTATTGTGGGTGCGGCGGAGCGGAAGTATGAGTGATGGTACATACACTATCACTTTTTGTGAAATGTGATGGTATATACACTATCACTTTGCAAAATTATATCAGGATTGTAGACAAAGAATAGCATACGATGGAAGAGCTTGTGCAGTACCTGGCGATGCAGAATCCCTGGTGGGTCGGAACCAAACCGGATTCCGGCATTCTTCGCAGAGTATATCTTGACAAAATTCTTGGCTATCTCAAAAACATCCGGGAAATAGTTATCATCGGTGGTGTTAGGAGATCCGGCAAAACCACGCTGATGTATCAGACCATCCAACATCTGATCGAGCACGAGTCCGTCAATCCCAGTCACATCCTCTTCCTTTCCTGTGACAATAATGCGATTCGTAATCTTTCCGATCCGATCAATACCGTACTGGACACATATCAGAAACTTGTCGGGACCACGACGGATCTCTGGCTTTTCTTCGATGAAGTACAGGATGTTCCCGATTTTCCTCGGGTTCTGAAAAATTTGTATGATACCGGCAGATACCGCATTATCATCTCCGGTTCAACCTCCCACATCCTTGAATCCCAGTCCGGAACACATTTGACCGGCAGATATCTCCCAGTCCGTGTCTATCCGTTAAGTTTTTGCGAGTATCTGACGTTTATAGGAACAGTTCCTCCTAACAATGAGATTAATCTCCTGACAAAAAAGTATGAACTCATTGGGCACCTCAATACTTACTTGCGAAACGGCGGGTTTCCTGCAATCGTGCATATTGAACAGGATGAAATCCGACGTGATTATCTGAAAGCGTACTATGACAGCATCCTGTACCGTGACATCATTGCTTCGCATGATGTCAGGAACCAGAGTCTGATGCAGGAACTCCTGAGCTATGTTATTACCAATATTGCCGTGCCGCAAACATTCCGTAGTCTTGCACAAACTTTCAAAACAGATCCTGCCCGCGTTCAGGATTATCTGTCGTATGCCGAGGACGGATATCTGTTGTACACCGCGACAAAGTTTTCTTTCTCCTACAAAAAACAACTGGTCGCTCCAAGAAAGATGTATCTTGCCGATAACGGTCTCCGTTCTGCCGCGGGTTTTGTCTTTTCTCAGGATACCGGAAGACTGGTGGAAAATCTCGTCTGTATTGAACTGCTGCGGAGAGGATACACGCCAAAATACTGGAAGGAGACAAACGAGATTGATTTTGTCGTGCAAAAGTCAGGAGATCCGTTGACCCTTCTGAACGTTTGCTATACCAGCGATATTCCTGAACGGGAACTGAAAGGATTTGCTGAGTTTGTCAAGCTACATCCAGATGTTGCGGTCAGAAAGATTTTGCTTACTGAGGATCTCTCTCTTCAGCTGGATGATGAAATCACAGCCATTCCGCTCTGGAGATGGCTGCTCACAGAGTAAACAAAAAAAAGAAAAAAATATCACACGCGGTCTGCGATCAGCTGCCCCATCTCAGTGCAGCCGACACGCTTCATTCCATCGCGGTAGATATCCCCTGTCCGGTAACCCGCAGCCAGAACCGCAGCAACCGCAGCCTCAACCGCATCAGCCTCCGCTGAAAGATTCAGCGAATACCGCAGAAGCATCGCAAGAGACAGAATCGTTGCAACCGGATTTGCAAGATTCTGCCCCGCAATATCAGGAGCAGAACCGTGAACCGGTTCGTAAAGACCCGGAGTATTTGCTCCCCCAACCGACGCAGACGGCAGCATACCAATCGACCCCGTAATTGCCGCAGCCTCATCCGACAAAATATCGCCGAACAGATTGCCGGTCACAATCACATCAAACGCCGCAGGATTTCTCACCAGCTGCATCGCCGCATTATCTACATACATATGGGACAGCTCCACTTCCGGATACCCTTTGGCAACTTCTGTCACCACCTCGCGCCAGAGCCGTGACACCGCCAGCACATTCGCCTTATCAACCGAACACAACCGCTTGCCTCGCTTCATCGCCGTCTCAAACGCGACCTCAGCCACACGGCGGATCTCATGTTCCGCATAAATCATATTCGAAAAACCGACCCGCTCGCCGTCACGAACCTCAATCCCTGACGGCTCACCGAAGTAAACATCCCCGATAAGCTCGCGGACAACCAGAATATCAATCCCGTTCGCCACAATATCAGGCCGCAGATAACATGCATCCGCAAGTTCGGAAAACAACTTCGCAGGACGCAGGTTCGCAAACGCTCCGGCAGCTTTTCGCAGCGCAAGAAGTCCCTTCTCAGGACGGATGGCAGGATCAAGCGTATCCCATTTCGGTCCGCCAACCGCACCAAAAAGAACCGCGTCTGAACTCATGCAGACATCCTGCGTGGCCGGAGGGAACGGAACGCCCGACGAATCAATCGCCGCACCGCCAAAGTCCGCATACCGCAGATCAAACGAGTGATGGAACTTTTTGCCAACGATTGAAAGAACCTTCACCGCCTCAGCAACAACCTCAGGACCGATACCATCGCCCGGCAGAACCGCAATTTTGTAGCTTCCCACCTTACTCAGCCCCGATCTGTTTTCTCACATACCCAACAAGCCCGCCGGCATCCAAAATCTCCTGCATAAACGAAGGAACCGGAGAACAGGAGATAACAACGCCTTCTGCTGTTGTGATCGTTCCCTTCTCAGTATCAACAGTCAGCATCTCGCCATCAGAGATCTTCTGATACTCATCACCGACCTCAAGCAGAATCAGTCCGGTATTGAACGCATTGCGGTAGAAAATTCTCGCAAAACTGTGGGCGATCACAACCGGAATGCCCGCACCCTTAATTGCGACAGGCGCATGTTCGCGGGACGAACCGCAGCCGAAGTTCTCGCCGGCAACCATAATATCTCCCTTCGAGACGCGGGAGACCCAGTTCTCTTCAAGGCCGGACATGCAGTGTCTGCCGAGCTCTGCCTCGTCAGTAGTTACCAAGAATCGTGCCGGAATAATTGCATCCGTATCAATATTTTCCCCGACAACGTGGGCTTTACCTTTATACTCCATTTTTACAGACTCCTTGGATCAGTAACCCGACCGGTAACAGCAGATGCCGCGGCAACCGCAGGATTGGACAGAATAACTTCTGAATCAAGCGATCCCATCCTGCCGCGGAAGTTGCGGTTCGTTGTGGAGATTGCCCGTTCGCCTTTGGCGAGAATTCCCATGTGACCGCCCAGACAAGGGCCACAGGTTGGCGGGGAGATGATCGCTCCCGCATCGATAAACACCTGCATCAGCCCTTCGTGCACGCAGTCGCGCCATACGCGGGGAGTTGCCGGAATGATAATGCAGCGGACATGTTTGTCCACCTTTCTGCCGCGGAGAATATCTGCTGCCTGGCGCATATCCTCGATTCTTCCGTTTGTGCAGCTGCCGATAACCGCTTGGTGAATTTCCAGCTCGCCGACCTCGTCGACTCCTTTCACATTCTCCGGCAGGTGCGGGAGAGCTACCTGTGGAGCCATCCCTTTGATCTCCATATCAATCTCTGACTCGTACATCGCAAACTTGTCAGGCTTGATCTCCTCATCACTGCGTCCGGCTTTGCGGGTGTACTTCAGCGTCTTCTTGTCGGCTGGGAAGAGTCCTGCTTTTGCACCTGCTTCGATTGCCATGTTGGCAATTGTGAGACGGCTTTCGATCGACATCTTGTCAACGCCGGATCCGCCAAACTCAAGAGCCTTGTAGAGAGCGCCGGACACGCCGATTGTTCCGATAAGTTTCAGGATTACGTCTTTGCCTTGTACGTACTTTCCCATTTTGCCGTGGAGATCAACTTTGATGCTTGGCGGAACTTTGAACCAGTTCTCACCAAGAACCATGCCGGCTGCGATATCGGTTGAACCCATTCCTGTTGAGAATGCGCCGATACCGCCATACGTACAGGTATGACTGTCAGCTCCGATAACAAGGTCCCAGGGACCAACAAGTCCCTCTTCGGGAAGGAGGGCATGCTCAATTCCGCAGTTGCCTCCTTCATAGTAGTGGGTAATTCCCATCTCCTGAGCGAAACTGCGGGTCACGCTGACCTGTTCGGCTGAGTCGATGTCTTTGTTCGGGGTGAAGTGGTCGCAGACAAAGACGACTTTGTCTTTGTCAAAGACTTTGTTTGCTCCCATTTCCCGGAAAGATTTGATTGCCAGGGGGGCAGTGATGTCATTTGCAAGAACGAGCGAGAGTTTGCATCTGACGATCTGGCCGGAACCGGTGATCTTCTGGTCGGTTTTGGACTGAAGAATTTTTTCTGCGATGGTTCTATGCATGGTTTTCCTCCACTTTTTTGGCGAGGCGGTTGAGTGCGTTCACATAGGCTTTTCCTGCGGCAACGAGAATGTCAGGGTCTGCTCCTCTGCCGATTGCGGTGTAGTTGTTTCTCCGCAGCCGAACGGTTACTTCTCCCTGTGCATCGGTTCCGCCAGTAATTGCGTTTACTGAGAACTGTTCGAGGTCAGGTTTGCATCCTGAGATGGTGCCAATTGTGTTGAAGACGGCGTCGATTGGTCCTACGCCGAAGTTGTGCAGCTGTTTGTCTTCGCCGTTTACTTCCATGATGACGCTGGCGTTCGGGGGGATGGGGCCGTTGCCTGCGTGGACCTGGAGGTATTTGAGTTTGAACTTGTCAGGCATTCTGAAGATTTCTTCAAGGACGATTGCTTCGACGTCTTCGGAGAAGATCTCTTTTTTGATGTCTGCGAGTTTTTTGACTGCGTCTGAGACGATTGTTATCTGGTCGTCGTTTAAGGTGTAGCCGAGTTCTTCGACTTTGGCTTTGATTGCGTGACGGCCTGAGTGTTTGCCTAAGACCATGTCGTTGCCGGTTTTTCCTATGGATGCTGCGTCCATGATCTCGTATGTTTCGCGGCATTTGAGGACGCCGTCCTGATGAATGCCGGATTCGTGGGCGAATGCGTTGGCACCGACAATTGCTTTGTTTGCAGGGATTGGCATTCCGATGATGTGGGAAAGGGTTCGTGCGGTTGGATAGAGTTGTTCGGTGATGATGCCGCAGTTGCACTGGTAGTAGTCGCTGCGGACGTTGAGGTTCATGACTGCTTCGTCCATTGCGGTATTTCCTGCACGTTCACCGATGCCGTTGATGGTGCATTCGATCTGGCGGGCGCCTGCTTTTACTGCGGCAAGGCTGTTTGCAACGGCAAGGCCGAGGTCGTCATGGCAGTGAACGGAGATTACTGCTTTGTTGATATTTTTGACGTTTTCGGCGAGGTAGCGGATGATGTTTGCGTACTCTCCGGGCTGGATGTACCCTACCGTGTCAGGGATGTTGACGGTTGTGGCTCCTGCGTCAATAACGGTTTCAACGACTTTTGCAAGGAACGGGAGTTCACTGCGGGATGCGTCTTCTGCGGAGAATTCGACGTTTTTGGTGAGGGATGCTGCGTGCCGAACGGCTTTTTCTGCCATTTCAAGAACTTGGTCAGGGGTTTTCCTGAGTTTGTGTTCCATGTGGATCGGGCTGGTTGCGAGAAATACATGGATTCGCGGGTTGGCTGCATGTTTGAGGGCTTCCCATGCACGGTCGATGTCTGCGGCAACCGCTCGGCAGAGTCCTGCGACCTGACAGTTGGTGACCGTTTCTGAGACTGCACGGACTGCTTCGAAGTCGCCCGGGCTTGCGGCAGGGAATCCTGCTTCGATGATATCTACGCCGAGTAGCTCAAGCTGACGGGCGAGACGCACCTTCTCCTGTAGGGTCATGGTTGCGCCGGGAGATTGTTCGCCGTCACGGAGCGTTGTGTCAAAGATATAGACACGATCCGACTGGTATCCTGTGGATACGGTAGAGTCATCGTTTTTCATGTTTTTCACCAGAGGCGGGAGATAAATCCAGCCTCAATTTACAGGTACTATTTTGGTTTGCGGGAATTTATAGATGTGTAATGAGGGTGAGAAAAGAGATAAGAGAAGATTATTTTCCTCTTATTGGGGGTGAGTGATTCAGGTGTAGATGTTGTCGTAGGTGATCAAATGCCAGTAGTCTGCAATTAGTGTTCCATCCGGTAAAACCACGGGTCCCGCTTCCCATACTCCGTCTTCGGTGAAGGAACAGATCATGGTAAAGTTACCGAGATTGTCGGTGGTAATGGTGTAATTATTTCCTTCATTGGTCATTGTTCCTTCTTCTGTAAGGAGAAGGGTTGTTGTCTGATAATTATAGAACTCTGTTTCTTCATGATTGAACTGTGTTTCTTCATAGGTTACGGCGGCAGTGTCGTTTCCAAGGAACAGCAGGGAGTAATTAACTACAACTTCTGTTCCGTTCACAATTTTTGAGGGAAGGGTTGTTGTCCAGAGTCCGACCGGTTCTTTGGGCGAGTCCCATGTGCTGCTTGGCGCACTGTCGATGCTGGAGGTTTCGTACACGGTGTAGATTAATTCATTCGTTACTTCTGTTCCATCCGGCAGAGTCAGAATCTCTGGTCCCCAGTAATTGGTATCTGTGGAGAATGTCAGCGTAAAGTTACCGTCATTTTCAGTGACAATGGTGTAGGCATTTTCGTTTTTAATGACTGGTCCTTCCATCTGATGCGTGGTGGTAGATGTCTGGTTATTCACTTTTTCCGTATGGGAATATATCACGGTGCCGGACTCATTCTCCCAAAGTCTCAGTTCATAGCTGTCATATCTCTCAGTGCAGTTTACTGTTTCGGAAGTGAGCATCACTACCCAAGTGCCAAGAGGTTTTTCTGATAACGATTGTTGTACGGGAGTATCAGTCCCGATACATCCGGCTGTCAGCAGCAGAGCTGTAAGAATAACAGCAACAGGTACAATGAACCATTTCATAGAAATATCATACTCCTTCAAAACGTATAATGGTAAGTACAAACTGTTCCGCTTGGAACATAACAGATGCCGGAACGAAAATTTTTAGAAATTTTTTTCAGTAGGAGTTCCGTGGTGCGAAATAGCATAAGGAAAAAGGATGTCTTGTCCTTGGCCTCACTCGGAATAACCACGGAAAACACATATAGAGAAAAACACTTCCTTATATTATACAAATCCGAGCCAGAATAAAAAAAGAAAAAAAATCAGGCCTCGCCTCTTTGAAGATAAAGCTCCGAACCATAGGGCGTCATCATCTTCACATAACCATCCTCAGAAAGAGTCATCACAAAGATCCCCGCAGAAGAGGCATCAATGATATAGAAGTTATCCTGTTTGGAAACAGTAACAACCCCACTGAAAGAACGATAAATGCCGGGACCTTCTCCCTCACCATGACTGTAGCTCATAGTACATCTGCCGTCCTCCCGAATCTTGATCATACAACTCCTGGAAATATTCACTTTCTCACCAGTATCGGAATCAATCTTAGTAATCAGTCTATTTCCAACCCAAGTCCCAAGAGCAGGATCTCCGGCAAGAGGGTCTTCGGCGGGAGGAAACCCAACACAACCCGCAGACAACACCACAGCTGCCAAAAACAGAACAACAGCAGCCAGCAACCCATACTTCATGTGAAAAGTATTAGGACAAACTCTCCGATAAACATTTGTACCCCCCACACCCAGACATTCCAAACCCTTAATCCTTCACGCATCAAACCTCATAAACAACAGGAGGGAGAACGTGGCAGCAGAACTCGAAATCATCGACCGCTCTGAAGAGTGGGGTGTATTTCTGAAAAAGAAGTACAAAACCGACTTAAACAAACTCGCCCGCGAATACCCGTACACCAAATCCCTCACCATCGGCTACGACGTCCTCGAAGGCTACGGCAAAACCGGAACCATCCTTGCTGACGAACTGCTCGAACGCCCCGGCAAAACACTCGAAGACATCCGTGACGCAATCAGAACCGGCCACCTCATCAGCCGCAAAGACCGCGAAGGAAACGACATCTCCGAAGACATCATCACAGGAATCAACATCAGATTCATTCACCTTCCCAGAAAAACCCAAATTCGAGACATCCGTGCCGAACACATCAACAAATTCGTCAGCGTCGACGGCATCATCCGCCGCGTCACCGAAGTTCGTCCTCGGCTCGTAATCGGCGCATTCCGCTGTCCAGCAGGCCACTTCACCTACAAAGCCCAGGATTACGGCACCTACACCGAACCAGACGTCTGCGGCAACGCAGAGTGCACCCAGAAAAAACTCGAACTCGTCCAGAACAGATCCACCTTCATCGACTCCCAGAAACTCCGCATTCAGGAAACACCCGAAGGACTCCGCGGCGGCGAACAGCCGCAGAACATCGACATCGACATCGTTGACGACATCTGCGGAATTGTATCTCCGGGCGACCGCGTGATTGTCAACGGCATTCTCAGAAGTGTGCAGCGAATCACCGCAGGACAGAAAAGCACCGTCTTTGACCTCTTCGTTGAATGTAATTCTATAGAGATCTCCATCAAAGAATTCGAAGAGGTCAACATCAGCGAAGAGGACGAAGAGACCATCAAAGACATGGCGACTGACCCTGGTGTCTACGGAAAAATCGCCAGATCCATCGCCCCAACCATCTACGGAAACGACGAAGTCAAAGAAGCAATTGCTCTCCAGATGTTTGGCGGCATCGCCAAAGAGATGCCTGACGGCAGTAGTCTCAGGGGAGACATTCACGTCCTCCTTGTCGGAGACCCGGGTATCGCAAAGTCGCAGCTGCTTCGCTACGTCATCAAACTCGCTCCCCGCGGCATCTACACCTCAGGAAAGTCCGCATCCTCCGCAGGTCTCACTGCGGCTGCAGTCAAAGACGATCTCGGCGACGGACGCTGGACGCTGGAAGCAGGAGCGCTCGTACTTGCCGACAAAGGAATTGCCGCAGTCGATGAAATGGACAAGATGCAAAAGGACGACCGCTCCTCCCTGCACGAAGCAATGGAACAGCAGTCCATCTCGGTGGCAAAAGCCGGCATCAACGCAACGCTTCGTACCCGCTGCTCGCTTCTTGGCGCAGCAAACCCGAAGCTCGGACGGTTCGACGAGTTCTCCAACATCTCCGAGCAGGTCAACATGCCGCCTTCGCTGCTCTCGCGTTTTGATCTGATCTTTATTATGAAGGACAAACCTGACGCGGTCCGCGACTTAAACATCGCAAACCACATCTTAAAGTCCCACATGGCAGGCGAGAAGATCATGCATCACAAAAAGCATCCGATTCCGGGCGCTGACGATGAGTACTTCAAACGCGAACTCGCTCCGGTCATGCCTGAGATCGATGCTGTCCTGCTCCGCAAATATCTCGCGTATGCGAAACGAAACTGTTTCCCGATGCTGACCGATGATGCAAAAGAGATTTTGGTGCAGTACTATCAGAATCTCCGCAGCGTCGCAATTGATTCCGACAAACCGGTGCCGGTTACCGCCCGTCAGCTGGAAGCACTTGTGAGGCTCGCAGAAGCGAGCGCCCGCGTCAGACTTGCTGATGAGATCGATGTCGATGATGCGAAACGTGTGGTAAAGATCGTGGACACCTGTCTTAAGCAGGTCGCCTACGATCCTGCGTCCGGCACGATTGATATCGATCGGGTTGCGACCGGCATCACGAAATCCAGCCGCGACATGACACGTATTCTTCGTGAGACGATCAAGATTCTTGCTGAGGGTGCGGGTTCGGCAAAGATTGATAATGTGATTGATACGATGGTGAGTCAGCACAAATATGGTAAAGATGAGGTTGAGAAACTTCTGGACAAACTCAAGCGGTCGGGCGATATTATTTCGCCGCGCAATGATACGGTAAAACTTTTGTGAGGAAATAACAATGGCAACTGATCGAGAAAATGCAGTGTTTGAAGCAGCGATTAAACTTGGTGCACTTTACCACCAGTTTGTGGGAACGCCTATCAGCAGGTCAACGGCTGAGAAGGTTGAGGCGGCAATTGAGAGTGCGGTCTCGCTTCAGCCGTATGTGACGCATATTGAGGTGCGTCTGGACCGAACGCTGATGAATGAGAATCCGTTTGGGTACTCGGAGCTGACTGGTGCGATGTATGATGCGGTGATTGAGACGAAGTTCGGGAATGCTGTCTGTCGGGCGCAGCTGAAGTTTGAGAATGGTTATCCGATGATGAAGATTCTTGACTGAAAATGTCTGAGTCTTTTCCGATTCTGGATGATCATTTTCATATTAATCGTCGGGCAGGTGTTGGTCCCTCAGTAGTTCGGGAGTTTATGCGGTCTGGGGGGACGCATATTGTTCTGGTGTCTCTGCCGTCCTGGTCGCATGAGATCTCTCCAACGAAGCCTGAGGATTTCCGGGCTGTGTTTGATGAGTTGTTGGCAACTGCGGACGCGGTGCGAACTGAGGGCTGCGGTTGTTATGCGATGTGCGGTGTGCATCCTGCTGAGATCGGGAGGCTAACTCAGCGGATGAGTTTGATGGATGCGGAGCGTTTGATGTGCGGGGCTTTGGATGTGGCGGCTGAGTATGTGGCGGAAGGGAAAGCGATTGGTCTGAAGTCAGGCCGTCCCCATTATCCGGTCGAGCAGAATGTGTGGGATGCGTCAAACCGCGTGCTTTCCCATGCTTTGATGCTTGCAAGGGAGCTGGACTGTTCTTTACAAATTCATGCAGAGAGCGGACCTTGTTTGGATGTGCCTGATATGGCAAGAGCAGTTGGGATGAATCCTTCTCGTGTGGTGAAACATTTTGCGACTACTGAGACGCCGCTTCATCCGTCAGTGACGGTCAGGGAGCCGTTTCTTGCGGACTGGTTTTTGGAGAAACGCGAGTTCACGCTTGAGAGTGATTATATGGATGATCTTTCACGGCCTGGGGCGGTGAATGGTCCGCGGTCGGTTCCCCGCAAGATGCAGCGGATGATTCAGGAGGGGGTTGTGACGAGTGAGGATATGTGGCGGGTGCATTCGCTGGTGCCTGAGAGGGTGTATGGTGTTTCGTTTTCGGTTTGATGAAACGCGAATAGCGCGAATAAAAAATAAAAAATCGCCAATGGCGATTTTTCCAATAGAATTTATGTGACGCGTTTTTGAAACACGAACTGCAGAACTCGATAAAAATCACCATTGGCGATTTTTTTATTCCGCGAAGCTGCGAAGCAGTGAGCACGACGGAACGGCGTGCGAAGCGGTGAGCAGGCCGAAGCGACTCCTGAAAGGAGGAGCAAAACACGACGGAACGGCGTGTGGAAGGCATGCGATTCGCGCTATTCGCATTCTTCGCGTTTCAAATTTTCGCGAGAAACCCAGTATCACTTATGTAGGATAACCGCCAATTGTTTTCCATGGACAAACGATATTTCTTGCTTCCCCTCCTTTTTCTTGTGATCATTTCTGCAGGCTGCGTCACTCCGGAGCCCGTGAGCGACTCGCCCTACCAGCCGCTTGACTACTCGCTTGCGGAAAACTGGGTGATGGTGCCGAACGCATCTGCTGAACAGAAAGCGGTTGATGTTTTCTATCTCTACCCGACTCTGGCCACGAACTTGTACGTTGACTCGATGAACCTGAGTGATCCGGCAGCCCGGGATCGGGCAGTGGTGAATGTGATGACGAACAAAGGTGTCTATGAGGAGACGGCAAATGTCTACGCCCCATACTACCGGCAGACCGGTCTCTACTCGATGATCGGTAACGGCACCTGGACAGAAGATCAGTATGTCGCAGGACAACTTGCCTACGAAGATGCGAAGGCTGCGTTCCTTTATTATCTGGAGAACTACAATGATGGAAAGCCGTTCATTCTTGCCGGACACTCGCAGGGGTCATACCGGATCAAGCAGCTGATGATCGATCTGTTCGTTGATCCCGAGCTTCAGGGAAAGCTGGTGGCTGCGTATCCTATCGGCTATACCGTCTCTGAGTTTGAGCTTGCCCAGTACGGTCAGCTGAAACCTGCAACCGGCGAGCTTGATACTGGCGTTATCATCACGTATCACACGCAGGCGCCAGAGCTTTCTGGTGAGAATGTTGTTGTGCTTCCGGGATCGATCGGAATTAATCCGCTGAACTGGAAGACGGACGGGACGTATGCGTCTGCTGATGAGAACTATGGTGCGGTATTTTTCGAGAACGGTAGTGTGTCTTCCCGAGTGGCGAACTTTACCGGCGCATATCTTGCAGAGGTTGACGGTTCGATAGTTCTCATTGCCGACTCCCCTGATCCGGCAGTGTATTCCACTCCGGAACTGTTTGCGGAAGGAGTGTTTCATACGAATGATTATGCTTTCTTTTATGAGAATCTGAAGGAGAATGTTGCGAAACGAACTGCGGCGTATCTGGAGAAGAATGGGGTTTGAATAATTTTTTTTCAAATATATTTTTTCTGATCAAGAAACCAAGACGACCATTATTTATCTCTCCCGCAACAAATACACATATCAGAGTTGGACAAAAACCCATGACACATGATCAAAAAAATATCCTGTCTGTACGGGACATGGACCGTGAAGAAATTGACGCTCTTCTCACGGCTGCTGCAAAGTTTGATCAAAAAAAGTTCACCGGACATGAACTTGAGGGAAAAATTCTTGCCGTGCTCTTTTTTGAACCAAGTACCAGAACCAGAATGTCCTTCGCCTCCGCAATGATGCGGCTTGGCGGAAAAATTCTCAACCTCGGAAGTGTCGAAGCCTCCTCAATCGCCAAAGGAGAAACACTCTCCGACACCATCCGCGTCATCTCCGGTTACGCCGACGCAATCGTACTGCGCCATCCCAAAGAAGGAGCCGCACGGCTCGCGAGCGAAGTAGCATCCGTTCCGGTCATCAATGGCGGTGACGGCGCAGGCCAGCATCCGTCCCAGACACTATTGGACCTGTTCACCATCCGCAAATCCATGAAACTGGAGAACATCGACATCGGACTTCAGGGAGACCTGCGGTACGGCAGAACCGTGCACTCCCTTGCGGCCGCGCTGACAAAATACGATGACATTCGTCTGCACACCATCGCTCCCGAAGGTCTTGACCTGCCAAGCCACCTCAAACAGGATCTCACCGACGCCGGAATGGAGATCATCGTCCATGAAAACATCGAAGAAACCATTCCCGAACTCGACGTCCTGTATGTGACAAGGCTTCAGCGGGAACGTTTCCCGGACCCTGCGGCGTTCGCAAGCTTTGCCGCAACCTATCGGGTCACGCCCGAACTTCTGGAGATGGCAAAACCCTCGATGATTGTACTGCATCCGCTGCCGAGAGTGGACGAGATCGATCCGGCGGTTGACAAAATGCCGTGTGCAAAATACTTCCAGCAGGCGCACTACGGTGTTCCCATCAGAATGGCGATGTTAAACGAGGTGATGCGGTCATGAAACGGTCAAGCGACGAAGGAATTGTTATCTCACCGATCAAAAACGGAACGGTGATCGATCACATCACGCCCGGCGAGGGCCTGACGGTGATCCGTATTCTTGGAATTCAGGACGGAACAAACGTGACCTTCACGGTTGCGACAAATGTGGTGAGCAGCCGCGGCGGCAGAAAAGACATGGTCAAGATCGAGAACCGCGAACTGGTCAAGTCCGAGGTGGACAAACTTGCCCTGATTGCACCAGACGCAAAGATCAGTATTATCCGTGACTCCAAAGTGGTTGAGAAGAAATCGGTCGAGGTGCCAACTGATATCACGGGTGTTATCAAGTGCCCGAATCCAAACTGCATCACCAATACCCGCGAGCCTGCTGAAAGCCGGTTCACTTTCCATTCGCGTGGGTTCCGCTGCTGTTACTGCGATACGGTCATCTCCCGCGAGATGGATATCGGCGATTATATCTGAAATGTGGATATATTTGAAACGTGATTATATCTAAAACGCGAATAGCACGAATAGCGCGAATTAAAAAAATCGCCATTGGCGATTTTTTATTCGCGCTATTCGCGTTTTCTCACGAAGTTTTCCAAAAAAAAGATCACATCATTCATTGACGTGATCAATAGCCACCCGTTTACCGGTCTGCATATAATACACCTTCTCCCCCATCCGGCATGCATGATCCGCACACCGCTCAAGATACCGATTGATCATATGATACGCACTGCACTGAGGAACAACCGAAACATCAGCCTCCATTGCCGCAACACAATCAGCATAAATAACATCATACATCTGATCAACCTCCTCCTCCATCGCAGAAAGCGCAGACAAAGACTCCGTATCTCCGGTCGCAAACGAATTGTACACAACATCAAGCATCGACACCGTAATAGTACCCATCTTTGACAACTGACTTGCAAGACGTGCAACATGATCGCGGTTCTCAAACTGCACAAGCAGCTCACCGACATCCTTCCCGTAACGGCCAACACGTTCAGACGACGTAATCATATCCAGACTGCATGCAATCAGCCTCAGATCTGCCGCCATCGGCTGATTAAGAGCAATCAACAGAACACCGCGTTCGTTTAAAAGATCATACTGGCTCGCGATATACTCCTTCTGGCGGACAACATCTGCCGCAACCTCGCGATCGATCGTCTCAAACGCCATCAGCGAATTCTTCAGCATACCAAGCGCAAACCGGCCGTACCAGTTTACCTGATCCTTGTAGGAGCCAAGCTCCAAATGGAAATACTCATTCATTTAACCAAACCTTCCGGTAACATAACGTTCGGTGAGTTCTTCAGCAGGATTTGAAAAGATCTTCTTCGTATCATTGACCTCAACAAGCTTGCCGATGTACATAAAACCGGTCGTATCGCTGACTCTTGCTGCCTGCTGCATATTGTGAGTCACAATAATAACCGTATAATTTTTCTTGAGATCGGTAATCAGCGTCTCAATTTTCGAGGTGGCGATTGGATCAAGTGCTGAACATGGCTCGTCCATGAGAATAATCTCAGGACTTACCGCAAGCGTTCGTGCAATACAGAGACGCTGCTGCTGACCGCCGGAAAGTCCGAGAGCCGAGTCATGAAGACGGTCTTTGACCTCATCCCAGAGAGCTGCGCCTTTCAGACTCGTCTCGACAATTTTGTCAAGCGTTGACGCATCATGCTCGCCGTGAGCGCGGGGACCATACGCAATATTGTCATAGATCGACTTCGGAAACGGATTCGGGCGCTGGAACACCATGCCGATATGTTTGCGAAGCTCGACAGGATCAGCGTTTAGAATATTTTCATCTCTGAACAAAATTTCTCCATTGATCTTACAGGTCGGGATGAGATCATTCATCCGGTTGAGACAACGGAGAAGAGTTGACTTCCCGCAACCCGAAGGACCGATTAGTGCGGTGACTTTTTTTTCTGCAAACGGGAAATTCACTTCAAACAGTGCCTGTTTGGTTCCGTACGAAAGATTGAGATTGTTGGTTTGAATAACGCTTGTCATAATTATCTGAGAAGTTTGTTCTGGTAGTGTCTGCGAAGAGCGATTGCCGCAAGATAAATTGCCATGACAATCACGATCAAAACGACCGCAGTTCCGTACTGCTGGGCGGTCGCTCCCGGCACACTGGTCGAGAGGACGAATAAGTGGAAGGGAAGTGCCATGACCGGATCAAATACGTTCAGGCTGACGAATCGTTTGGTGAACACAACAGCTGTGAACATAATTGGGGCGGTCTCTCCTGCGGCTCTGCCGACCGAGAGAATTGCGCCGGTAAGAATTCCGGGAGCAGCTGAGGGGAGAACGACCTTTCTAATCGTCTGCCATTTGGTTGCTCCAAGTCCGAGCGATGCTTCCCTCTGTGCGTTCGGCACTGCTTTGAGCGCCTCCTCAGTCGTCCGAACGATCGTTGGAAGAATCATCAATGCGAGACAGATCTGACCTGCCAGCATACAGATTCCCCAGTTCAGGTAGATGACGAAGAAGGCAAAACCGAAGAGACCAAACACAATGGAAGGCGTTCCGTTCAGAAGATCGTTTCCGGTTCTGAGTGCTTTGGTCAGGAAATTTTCGCGTGCGTACTCGATTAAATAGATCGCAGCACCAATTCCTACCGGCAACGCAATGATGATTGCTCCGGCAACCAGCTGTAATGTTCCAACAATTGCCGGATAGATTCCTCCTGCCCGACCGAGATCTTTTGGACTTTCGGTGAGGAACTCCCAGGAGATTACCGGAAGTCCATTGGAGAAGATATCCCAGAGAATGACTGCAAGAATCAGAATGACCCCTGCGGTACAGGCATAGATCAAAACGAAGGAACTTTTTTCTGCAACTTTGTGCGAAATTTTTTTTCTGCCAAAGTACCAGGCAACAACTGCTGCGGAGATTCCTATCGCCCAGAGAATGCCGAGTGATGCTGTAAGGAAACAGAAGAAAATTACTGCGGCCGCGGCAACAGCTGCGAGTTTGAGATATCGTTTGGTTTTGTTTGAGATGTGCGGTGTGGTTTTTTGTCCGGTCTGCATTCGTTTGATCACCCACGCAGACGCGAGGTTCACGATGAGCGTGATGAGAAGAAGCACGACCGCGACGCCAAAGAGGGCATAGTAGTGCATACTGCCGGTCGCAACCTCGGCCATTTCGATGCCAAGTGTTGCGGTAAGTGTTCTGACCGGCGAGAGAACATTCCAGATCGGATCAGGAATGATCGCAGCGTTTCCGGCAACCATCATAACCGCCATGGTCTCACCAATTGCCCGACCCATTCCGAGCACAACGGCTGCGGAGATTCCCGAAGCTGCTGCCGGCAGAAGAACGCGGGAGATGGTGTGCCAGTAGGTTGCCCCAAGTCCGAGCGATGCTTCTTGGTAATCTTTTGGGACTGCAAAGAGAGCGTCTTCAGAGACCGAGACGATTGTTGGAAGTGCCATGATACCGAGAATCACCGAAGCTGCAAGCCAGCAGAATCCGCTTGGGATGTCAAGAGCGACTCTGAGAAAATTACAGAGTACAACCATACCAAAAAATCCGTAGACCACTGATGGAATTCCTGCGAGGAGTTCGATGATCGGTTTTACCGTGTCACGGATTTTTGGCGGCGCAAGGTAGGATAGGTAGACTGCTGCGGCAAGTCCGAGCGGCACAGCAAAGATGAGTGCGCCCAAAGTCACCAGCAGAGTATCAATAATAAGTGCGGCAATACCATAGGAAGGAGTCGAGCCTGTCGGGTTCCAGTCGGTATTGAGTAAAAATCCTGAAATCCCCACTTCGGCAAAGGCCGGAAGGGCTGTGTAGATCAGGTATCCGAGAATGAAGACAACAGCAGCAGCAGAGATGAGGGCGGTAGCGAGCCAGATAGATTTGATGGCTCTCTCCCGAACCGCACGGCTGCGTGCTTTGGTGCCTGTATGTTCCGTCATGATTTTTCCCCCGAAAAAAAGATTGATGACAGGAGTTATGCGATTGGAACGAATCCGTTCTCGCTTAAGATCTTCTGGCCGGCAGATGAAAGGATGAAGTCGAGGTAGCTTTTTGCAAGGCCGGTTGCCTCTCCTTTGGTAATCATCAGAAGCGGGCGGTTGATCTTGTAGGTTCCGTCAATGACTGTTGCGACTGAGGGTTTTACTCCATCGATGGTGAAGGCTTTGACGGTATTATCAACGTACTCAAGAGAGACATATCCGATCGCTCCCGGAGTCTGGGCAACGCTTTTCTGTACTGCTCCGTTCGAGTTGAGTTCCTGCATGGTTTTTGCGGCGTCTTCTTTGTTTAAGACGAACTCGGTGAAGAACTCCCGGGTTCCTGATGCACTATCACGGCCGACAAGAACGATCAGCATGTCAGCTCCGCCAACTTCTTTCCAGTTGGTGATTTTGCCCTGATAGATGTCTTTCACCTGAGAAAGCGTCAGTTCAGAGACGGTGTTTGCAGGGTTTGCAATGATGGCGATTCCGTCACGGCCGATGACATACTCTTTGAAGTCGTTACCGGTTTTCTCAGAATCTTTGAGATCACGGGAAAGCATACCGATATCAGCAGTGCCCGCAGTGATTGCGGTTACTCCGACGCCGGAACCTCCGCCGCTGATCTGAATGTCTGCGGACTGGTGATTGTTCATGTAGACTTCGGCGACCGCCTGGGCAACCGGAAGAACTGTTGTTGAGCCGGCAAGTGAGATGGTGCCGGAGACATCATCCTCTGCAGGTGTGCTGACACATCCTGCTGTGAGGACCACGAGAACGAGAACTGCTGCTGCAAGAAGAGCGGCAAGACCAGATTTGTGAGAGCTTTTGAAGCTACGCATAGGAAATTACACCCGGAAAACCCAACGGAACTGTTCCGCTGTTTTTCCGATTACAAGATTAGGGGCTATCTGGTATAGTGATACTCGACATAGATTGAGTAATCTCTGTTTTGACATGAGGCTATCGTTTTTTCTATCTTGCTATTGTGTCTATAGAGAATATGTGGATGTCAATAAATAGCATCCGCATCATATACTACTTCAGACAATGGAAATTCGGAAAGTGCAGGTTACGGGAGGGTCATCGTATGTGATTTCCCTGCCGAAAGGTTGGGTCCGCCAGCAGAAGATTGAGAAAAATGATCCGGTTGGTGTGATTGCCCAAGCTGACGGGACCCTGCTTCTCACACCGAATCTGATGTATGATAGTACTGTGCGGGTGAAGGAGTTTTCCCTGAAAGATTATCCTGATCCAAACATGCTTCTGCGATCTCTTATTGGTGCATATATTACCGGTTTTACGACGATTCGTGTTACATCAGCCGGACGTATTCCGCCAAAGGTCCGGCAGGTGGTGCGGAAGTTTACGCAGATGACGATTGGTCAGGAGGTTGCGGAAGAAAGTGACAACAGTATTATTCTGAAGGATATTTTGAATCCCTCGGAGATGCCGTTTGAGAATACGATTCGGCGAATGTATGTAATCGTGAAGGCGATGCATGAGGACGCGTTGTATGCTCTTGAGCAGGGTCGCCGCGAGCTTGCTGAGGATGTTTCGGCACGTGATTCGGATGTTGATCGTCTGCACTGGCTGATTCACCGGCAGTTTTCTTTGATTGTGACAAATCCAGCTCTATCAAGGAGAATGGAGATTACTCCTGCAAAAGCTGCGACCTATTATCAGATCTCACGCATTATTGAGCGGGTGGGAGATCACGCGGTGGCGATTTCTGAAGCAGCTCTTGTTCTAATCGATATGCGTGTTGACCATACGGTTGTTGCGAAGGTGACAAAGGCGGGCGAGGCGTCACTTGAGATCTTTAACCGGAGTATCAAGGCAATTTATGCGAACAGTATTCCTGAGGCGAACTCGATTATTGATGCTGCGGATGAGCTGAAGCCTGAGTATCATACACTTTCTGCGATCACGCAGAAGATGAAGGTAAAAGAGGCAGTGGCGATGACGACGATTGCAAACAGTATGCATCGGATGAGTGAGTACAGTTCTGATATTGCGGAGATTATGATCAATCAGATGGTTGGTTTTGATTCGACGTGAGGGGCGCGTGAAAATATTTCGTCATGATTTTTTTTCTGGAAAATTTTTCAAAAAAAATTGTGACGAAATATTTTTTGGAAAAATATTTTTTATGTGGTTTGCTTTTTTTCTATCAAAATAGGATTTGCGCGGTGATGAGTTTCATTGTTTGGAATTTTTTGTCCTCGGTCTCGTTTTGAGTAACCACGGAACACAGTCAAAGAATCCCTTTTTCTTATGTTATTTCACATCGCGTAAGTCCCATCAAAACAAAATCCATTTGCCAGAGAAAATATTCATATCACCGCATTTTTTCATAGGACAAAATTCAATCAATGATGGATATTGTTTGTAAACAAATGATTTTGGATGCAATGCCATTCTAAAGGCAACCCCCAAATACTTTTCCCGCTAATATATTTATCACGCAACCAAAATCAGTTTATTATAGGTTAGCCCGCAGATACCTTGTGTTCATTGTGGGCCTGTTTGTTATGGCTCTCGGAATTTCCCTGTCGATTAAAGCCAACATGGGGATCACCCCGATCTCAAGTCTTCCGTATGTCATAAGTCTTGGCGTGCCCTTGACGGTTGGAACGCTGACAATTCTTCTGCATGCATGTTTTCTTTTGATTGAGTATCTGCTCATGCGAAAAGAGTTTGAGATCATCCAGCTGCTTCAGCTTGCCGCGGCAGGAGTGTTCGGTGTGTTTATTGATCTGACGCTCTGGGGATTTACCTGGCTGGTGCCGATAAATTATTTCGAACAGCTGTTGTTCGTTGTAGTAAGCTGTGTGCTGCTTGCTATCGGCATCTGCTTTGAAGTCGCACCAAATGTGTTGGTGATGGCAAGCGAAGGAATGCTCACGGCATTCTCCCGGAGGTTTAAGGTGGAGTTTGGTACAGTAAAAATCGGGCTTGATGTAACGCTCGTGATTCTGTCGGTCGTTGTGTCCATGCTGATGTTTTCAACCGTGTATGGTGTTCGAGAAGGAACGCTGATTGCAGCAGTGCTTGTTGGAGTCTGCATCAAGTTTGTGAAGATGCCGGTGTATGCAGTTGTGGAGAGATTTATCCGGTGATTTTTTCGTTTGAGAGAAAACTCTTCAAAAGAGAACAACCCATTTACCCGTTTTATCCGAACCGCTCCGTGTCACCAGATTTTTTTCCTTCAGAGACGCAAGACAGCGGGTGATCGTCGGACGGGAAAATCCGGTCTTTTTCGTCAGCTCCTGAATTGTTATACTCTCGTTATTTTTCAGATATTTCAGAACAAGCCGTTCCTTCTCGGAAAGATTTACCGTCTCATATACAGTATCAAATGCAGGTTCATTTACAGTATCAGATACAGTATCATTTACGGTATCATATCTCTGCATTTTTCTGATCTCTTTTAGAGAACGTTCAAGCACCTCAAGCATAAACTCGACAAATTGGGTATTGTTTCCGGTTTTTCCCGCATCGCCAAGAGCTGCATAGTAACGTTCCTGATGTTTTTCTATAAGAGACTCTACCGGTATCCAGGCAAACAAAGGTTTCCATTTGCTCAGGATCAATGTCTGCCACATTCTCCCCATCCTTCCGTTCCCATCGACAAACGGGTGGATGAACTCAATCTCTGCATGAAGGACACAACTCTTAATCAGAGGATGAACATCCGAACTTTTACACCATGCCAACAGATTCGTCACCTGTTCAGGAACAAGTTCTGCCGGTGGGGCCATATGGACAAGCCGTGTTCCTGCAAAAACACCAACTCCGGTTGTCCGGAACATTCCTGATTCATGAACAAGATCCTTCATCATAATTTTGTGAGCCTTCAACAGATCCTCTACCTGATACGGATTGAGTTTCAGTAACAGATCATATGCCTCGTAAGCATTCGTAACCTCCCGGATCTCTTTGGGCGGACCAAGAACAGATTTTCCATCGATAACAGCCGTGACCTGTGCAAGCGTCAACGTGTTGTTTTCAATGGCCAGCGAAGAATGAATCGTTTTTATCCGATTGTTGCGTCGAAGATGCGGATTTTTATTTACAGCCCCGGCTGCGGATAAGGTACCAACCAGCTCACTGATAGATGCAATACGATCGATCATCTGATTCGTAATAGTGAAGGGAGGGGTGTAAACAGACAGAGACATTTTCATTGGAAAATTATTTTGAGTATGTTACCAATCGGCATGGGAAAATAAGAGAGTTTCGGTTTCTGTGAATTTGTGTCTTTAACTCCGAACCTCCCTGTTATCCCAACTGTTACAATTTGTAACTGAGTGCGAAAAACCCTTGTTACAAAATGTAACACTCTCAAAAATCCTTGTTACAAAATGTAACATATATATGGAAACACCGCTGATCTCCCTATTACAATGCCAACAAAGGTCATCCGCCTTGACGAAGACGCAATCGCCATATCGCTCAAATATGGAAAAACACCCAGCGAAGGCATCCGCAGTATGGAAGCAAAACTCTTGGAAATTGATCAGTCCGCAAAACCGATCGACATGAAAGCCCTCGAAAAAATGATCCGCTCCTGTGTTCGTGATGAGCTTGAAATGCTTTCACGGGGATACTGAATGAAGTTCCGCGGCTGGATCGAACATGACGGACACATCCTCACGCGACCTGAGATAGAGTCGGTCACGCCTGCGTATCTGCAAAAATGCGGCGGCGAATTTTTTCTTCAGACAAAACTCTTCACCGCTCGCGACCATTACGGCATCATGCCAGGCCCTGCCCCAGCAGGAGTGATCAGTTTCTCGAACGAGGAACTCCCCATCCATCCTGAAGTTCCGGATCTATCTTTAGAGGATGCAGTACGCGAAGCGGTCCGGCTTCGGGCTGAAGATCGCAGTGAAGCAGCGGTCGTCACTCTTTCGGGAGGTGTTGACTCAACTCTGATCGCAGTCCTTGCTGATCTCCCCTGTATCGCAGTCGGCTTTTCCGACTCGCACGACCTTGCCGCAGCAGCTGACGCTGCCGACAGACTGAATCTTCGACTGAATGTTTGTGAAATCACCGAAGACGATATCGAAGAAGCCCTGCCAACCCTGTTACGCATCCTTCCCGCAGTAACAGCAATGGACATTGAGATCGGGCTTGCCGGATACTTCATCGGAAGAGCTGCAAACCACTTCGGCGCAGAAAAAATTCTCACCGGCCAGGCTGCCGACGAACTCTTTGGCGGCTACGCACGTTACGGCAGAAGTCCCAACCTTCGGTCGGACCTTGCAAAAGATTTTCTCGGACTCGCCTCCCAGCGTGCACGCGACGCGGCCGCGGCCGGATGTTTTGGCGTCTGGTACTCCATGCCCTACATGGACGAACGCGTCATCAAAGCATCGCGAAAATTTTCCGACGACGAACTGGTCAAAGGAGATCTGAGAAAAATTGCTCTCCGAAAAGTTGCCGAAAAATATCTTCCAGAAGACATTGCATGGAAACACAAGAAAGCCATGCAGTATGGAACCGGCACGACCACAGCACTCAAACGCATCGCAAAGAAAAACGGATGTTCCGATATCAACGAGTACGCAAGAAAAATCAGGAGTTCCCATACAGATGTTTTCTGACCCGTTCAGAAAGCGAACTCTCTCTTCTTTTTAGAACAGTGAGATCGATCGTCTCTCCTTCGCGGTATGATGAGAACAGAAAATACAGAAAATCACTTGTCAGATCCATCGTCTGGGTCTTGAACCGCACCTCAACTGTTGTGTCGCCGACAAATCCTTTGATCGAAAACCAGTCCGGTTTCTCAAACGTGTAAAATCCCTGCCCGAGGTTTGGCATCGTCTCAACTTTTCCAAAGTTTTTCAGATACCAAAAAAATCCTTCCGTAACCGGAGAGTCAAGCTGATACTCCTTCATGAACGAGCCGTCAGCACAGTACTTATGCTGAATGGATCGTTGAATTCGCATTTTCTGCGACCTCCAGAATTGCTTCTGCCGCGGTCCGGCATTCTTCATCAGTCGTGAAACAGGAGAGGCTTAAGCGGACAGAGCCCTCTCCGCCGTCAATGATTTCGTGGACGAGCGGGGCACAGTGGAGTCCGGTTCGCACGATGATATTGTAGGCTCTGGCAAGAATGAATCCTACGTCATCGTTGTGAAGTCCCAAAATGTTGAAGGAGATTACCGGCAGGTCAGGGTGGTGATTGTGGATGGTGATGTTTTCTTCTTTGGCAAGCGCTTGGATGATTGCGGACGTCTGCTTTTTTGCCTGTTCTTCGATTGTTGTAATGCCTTTTTCCTGAACGAATTTTACTCCGGCGGCGAGAGCGGCGAGGCCGGTATGGTTGTGGGTTCCTGCTTCAAACTTCTCGGGCATTGAACGTGGGTGAAGGAGCGACTGGGAGTTTGTGCCGGTTCCGCCGAACTTGACCGGCGCAACTTTGTCAGGATTTTTCAGATAGAATCCTCCGGTGCCTGAGATGCCAAGGAGTCCTTTGTGGCCGGTAAACACAAAGGCGTCGAGTGGCAGGTCGCTAAGGGAGATTGGAATGTGGCCTGCGGTCTGGGCTCCGTCAACGATGAAGAATACTCCGTGGTCCTGGAGAATTTTGCCGATTGCCTGAATGTTTTGTAGGGAACCAAGAACATTGCTTCCATGGGTCATGACCATGAGTTTGGTGTCAGGCGTGAGTGCGTCTTCGATGGTTTTCGGGCTGACGATTCCGTCAGTGAATGGAAGCGTGTCGAGTTTGATGCGGCCTGCATGCTGGTGTTCGTGAAGCGGCCGAAGGACTGAGTTGTGATCAAGGGCGGTGGTGAGAACGCGGCAGGTATTCTGCTGACCTGCAAGAAATCCTGCTATCAATATATTCAGGGAGTCTGTTGCGTTTTCTGTGAAGATGATGTTCTCAGGATTTTTGGTTCCTAAAAATTCGGAGACTCGCTCTCTTGCAAGAGTTACGTAATCTTCTCCCTGCGTTCCGGTCGTCCGGCCTGAGCCGAACACGGGCAGTGAGAGTGATTCGGTGATCGCGCTGAGAACTTCGGGAGGTTTTGGCCAGCTGGTTGCAGCGTTGTTGAGATAGATGAGTGGTTTTTGAGGCAGAGCCATTTTTCTTGGAGAGTATCGTATCCGAAACTGCATAACTGTTTCGTCAGGATGTTTTGTTCAGTAAACGCGTCATTCGCGTTTTTTGCATAAAATCAAAAAATGCAACAATGTCAAGGTTTACGAAGCCTCAGGACAATTAGGATGTATGTCAAAGTACAAATGCAGACCCTGCGGCTACATTTACGATGAAGAAGTCGGAGATGTGCCAAATGTTCCTCCAAAGACTCCTTTTGAAAAGATTCCTGACACGTGGGAGTGTCCTGTTTGCGGAGCAGGAAAAGAGTCGTTTGCACAGATTGAATAAAAATTTTTTATGCAGGGAAGCAAACCCTTTACCAATAGTACCGACAAAAGGGATAGTATGGCAAAGTACGTTTGTGTCACCTGTGGTTACCTGTATGATGAGACCAAAGGAGCTCCGCCCGCAGTTCCTGCGGGAACAGAGTTTGAAAAAATCCCCGACACCTGGGTATGCCCAATGTGCGGAGCATCCAAAAAATATTTTGCAAAAAGAGGATAACTCTTTTTCACTTTTTCTATGACATACCGATTACATGCAGTAACCATCAGAACAGACAATTCCGCCCAAGGAATGGAACGCATCAGTGAACTCTGGCAGGACATTGTCAGCGGAAAACTTCCACTGCTTTTTGACAGCGATCATACAATGCCCGCAGACATCTCGCCAGTATCCCGGTACAGCAACTACGCAAGTGACGAGACCGGAGAGTATGATCTCACCGTCATGACAGTAACAGCAGAATTTTTTGCAGAGATGGATGAAAAAGTAGAGAAAGGACTCTACAAAAAGTACGACGCGTCCGATGAAGGCGGAGATGTCGGACTCTGTGCAAAAAAAGCATGGGGAATGGTCTGGTCTGATAAAAAAACCGGAACAATCCGGAGAAGTTTCACCGAGGACTTTGAAAGTACCGTTCCCGCAGCATACACCAAAGAGGGAAAAGCTCACTGTTATCTCTACATCGCAGTAGTAGAGTAAAAGGGATTTATACCCCTTTTCGATACAGACTGTAAGAGTAGGCGAACGGAACTCCAACCATTACGATAATCGCAGTCATCATCACCGCAAACATCCATGCAGGTGCAAGGAACGCAGACAGAATCAACACAACTCCGCCAATTATCCAGAGATATCCTGCAAGCCTGTGCGTTCTGTTCCAGTTTTCCTCACTGTTCAGTGTCCACGGCAGGCGGATGCCAACCGTGTAACTCTGTTTTGATTTCGGCAGATAATTGCCGATCACTACAAATATCATACCGATAACGATTGGAAGCACCACATTGATCGGGACATCCATGCCGAGTCCTGCAAGGAGCGTGAGCGACATCACAATCACACTGATGATCGGAATGATCCATTTGCTGAATGTGACCAGCATCACGGAGGCATTGTTGATCTTCGGATCTGTTTTCAGCGCGAACTGGATAAAAATGTTCAGACCGCATAAGAGCAGCGGCATGCCGAAGAGCACGATATCTTTTGGTGCGTAGCCGTCCGGCTGGCCGGATGCGTTCCAGTGAATGATAAGCTGATCCGGCAGCTGGTCGTAAAGTACGAGACCAGGAATGATCGGCAGCAGGCAGACTATTGAAGTAAGGATCAGGGTCAGATCAAGGTTTTTCATGTGAGGATTCCTCTTTGAACTGTGCAATCCAGAACATCAACTCCTCAAAGACCGAGATGTTGAGTTCATAGTACACGAAATTTTTTTCTTTGTGTTCCAGTACAAGACCGGCTTTTTTGAGTTGAGAGAGATGATAGGAGATGGTGGCGTTTGTCATCGCAAAGTTTGCGGCGATCTCTCCGGCAGACATCCTGCCTGATTTGAGCATGACGAGAATTTCCCGTCTCGCAGGATCAGAGAGAGCTTTGAATGTTTCCGGAAATCCCATGATGCGCTGCCTTGGGTAATAATTTCTGTTCAGGAAGGTATTTAGATGTTTTTCTAAATAGTGGGGAGGGGTTTAATGTCTGAGATCAATTACCTGCGAATCCCATCGCCGATCAATATCCATCCATCAGCAGAAAATCTGCGATGTGGACATGCCGAACTCCTTCCACATTATCTCGCCACACCTCATCCATACTCACCACAAATTTCGGATAATGATCACGGATCTCCAGCAGAGGGGCAAACTCACGCTTTGCCGTCTCCTCTGACTCCATCCGGAAACAAACCTGCACATACACTCTCTCCTCCTGCCGCTCCGCCACAAAATCCACCTCACGCACATCCTGTTTTCCCACAAACACCCGATACCCTCTGCGGCTCAGCTCCTGCATCACCAGATTTTCCAAAATTCCTGCAATCATTCGGTCCTTATACCCCATCAGCGCATAAATCAGCGACACATCGCCCACATAATACTTCTCCATTGTTGCGAGCACTTCCCGACCCCGAAGATCATATCTGGGAATCCGCCGGATAATAAATGCACTCTCGAGTGCATTCAGATAATTATAGATCGTGTTCAGATCCGCCTTCCGGTGCTGGCTTTTAAAATAATCCGCCACATTTTTCGCAGAAAAAATATTTCCTACATTCTCAAATACATACCCCACAATCCGTTCCAGCAGATCAATATTTCGGATATTGTATCGCTGCACGGTATCCCGCAGGATTGCCGACGAATAAATATCATACACGATTTTTTCCATGGATCCAGGAGAGTACTCGGCAGTATGAATCACAGGAAATCCTCCGAGGCGCAAGTATGACAAAAATGCCGCATGAATATCAGTAGGTCTCTCCCCCGTCCGATGCTCGACGAACTCCAGATACTCTGAAAATGACAGTGTCTGCACAGGAATTTCCACATATCTTCCCGCAATGTAGGTCGCAAGCTCTGAAGACAACAGCCGTGAGTTCGATCCGGTCAGATAGATATCAGCTCTGTCGTCTTCCAAAAGTGAATTGACCGCTTTCTCCCACTGTTCAACTTCCTGAATCTCATCAAGCAGAACATAATATCTCCCTGCATCTGTCATTCTCACCTTCACATATCTGTCCAGCTCCTTTGCCGATGTAATCTCGGCATAATCCAGATTCTCAAAATTGATCCGGATAATGTGTGATGCAGGAATACCTGTACTGAGAAGTTCGGCTTGGAGCAGCGAAAGAATCGCTGATTTGCCGCAGCGTCGTATGCCGGTGATCACTTTGATGAAAGGCTGATCCTTATATGGCAGAATTTTCTGCATATACTGGTTGCGTGGAACTATTGACATGTTATGGGTTATACCCAGAAACATTCCAGGTACTTAGCATATATTTAGGGTTATAACCCTAAAAAGATTCCTCACGTGGCAGTATCTTCTGCCCATACCCCTAAGCATTTCTTCCAAAAAACGTACACGGCACGCCAACCCCACACTTCCCGCACACATCACATCCCGGATACAACGTCTCCACGTAACTCCCAACGTTTCGCCTGAGCAGTTCTTAGAGGTTGTCTTTCGATCCTATGAACTACCTGAGACGTACTACTACTGTCTGGGCGGAGAATTTGTAGGGATGTCTTCCCCTCTGTTGACTGAACCAAAGGCTTCGATAGTTTTCAATACCAAGATATTCGCTTAGCTTTAGGAGATGGATTTCTAGTTCTTGAGGGAGTCCTCTTTGGTGCTTATGTATTTAGAGATTGTTCGTATGTTATGATGGAATTAGTTGGTTAATGAATGTTTTGGCGATCGGGAGATTATTATTAAGATCTACAAAATTAGATAGCTATATCTCTTAAAATCATTTGTATTTGTCTTGAAAAACGATGATGTGAAATTAATAATTTTACAAATTTGAGAACTGCCAAAGGTCTTTTTACATGGAGTATATCAATTATTTGCGATAATTTCACTCATAATATTCATGAATATTCATAATGTGTAATGTTTATACTGTGGTGTATATTTTGATTTACGATGATGTGGACTTTTGTAATGTTTGTATGTGTATGTTATGTGCCACCACCAATTGCACCGGTCATTTGTATAAATACCCACATAATATTTATGTTGCAATGTTATATTTATTTACTATGCACAATTATTATGTAGTATTGCTGCATATGTGTATACTACCAATCTGTTGGTATTGTAGGAGCAATAATTATATGTGTGACAAGGATGATTCTGAAAGACTGATTTCCGATCCTAATGTTCCAGTTTGCGGCTCCATGGTACCTACTTCAGGCTTCGGCATGAATATTTTGGCTGATAATGACTTTTGTAAGATTTTTGAAAATCAAGTAGTAGATGTTTCCAAATCGTATCCAAAATGGCATGGAGTAAAATTACTAATATACTCTACTATATTGTTACTTCCATTGATTTATTGTATGGTGTCACAGATATATTCATCGTCACTAGATAATCATGGTGTTTTATGGAATTTTGATCGTATCTCTACTGATCCAATGAACGTACTATTAGTTAAAATTGAGGATAATGTATTTTTTTTGGATACTATGAAGGGAAATCTTATCCAATCACAGTTGATTTCCGACTTGATCTTAAATCTTGGTCTGATCATCGGATATATTATATGTGTAATCATCATTGTTTGGTTCATTCATCAGATGCAGCAAAAGGAGATGAGTGTGTTTGAAACAAATTTTCAGATAATGAAAGAAATATATGATCTTAAACAATGCGAATCTAATAGAGAGATACACCAGAAACAGGAAATGGAGATGGAGATGTTTCAAGAACTGATATCGGTAGTGAAACAAAAATATGATCCCAATCAATACAGAAAATAGACTTGAGGTCACAATATTTGAGATAATAATGATTACAAGAAGCATACTCCAAAATTATTCACATTTGCAATGGTAATGAAAAATATGAAGCAAAATATTCTAACCTCACACCCATTCCCTAATCCAAATAGTCATGTATCTGAAGAAATCATGCGATATATGACAGATCTTGCTGGATGGCTTGTTGGGGCATCGGAATACTCTTCGAAATATCATGGAAAAATATTCATGCTTCATTCCAATGCATATTGGGAAGCAGCATCAGCTGGAAGTTTTCTGATTAAATTTGACAAAATATCTTACACCAATAAATTAGACCGTGAATTAAATATTGATACCCAGATATTGGCAACTCTCAGATGGATTTTTGATAATAAAGAAATATGTTGCGATGATGGAGATGAACAATTGTATTCGAATGCTGAGTCATTTCCTCTACAAAAATATACATGTTATCGTTGGGATGGGAATGTTTGGAACACTTCATGTGTTTTGCAATTCATCTTTGATTTTTTGAAAAAAAATGATACAGACATTCCTAATGAAATAACGAGAAATGAACTCAAGCAGCTCATTTACACCTCCCTTCGATGGATTGAGCTCATGTTTCTCAGCAACGATCCAAAAAACAACCCCCTTGCTCAAAATAAATATGCATTATATTCGTCGAATTTTTCAAAAACACTCATTCTATTATTACATCTTTCAGAATTAGAATCATCAACTGAATTGGATGTATACAAAAAATGGAGAGATAATTTTATACATGAAATCATCGAAAAGCTAATTGAGGATTGTAAATGGGAAGACGGTGATAAACAGAATATGTGTAGATGGGAAACCTATGTGAAAACAGCTGATTGCGGTTTAGCTCTTGCAGAATATTATGATACCAACGTACAAATCTATCGAACTACGCATCACAACTATCAGAACATCCACAAATGTTTGATTGGGACGTGTCGGTGGTTGGAAGAGAAGCAGACATCCACTGGTACTTGGGGGAGTCAGGATGATACCATTCGCAGTGCCCATGCTTATCTTCAAATGGGTTATGTGCTAAATAAATATCAATCCATTCACTTAGGAACGCATAGTTCTGTTTCAAAAACATCCGGTTATCCATATATAATCAAACCATATCGAATATTCAAGGCTCTTCGAACACTTGTTGATGCGAAGCAATATCCTGGTGATGGGAGTATAATACACACCCCCTATCTTACATTGTTTTTTTCAGAATTTCTTCTCTCATTATATGAAACATGCCAAGTATTTTTCGAAAAATCCATGTATAAATTATATGATGATGTTCTGACACATATGCCTCTTAAAGCGACAAAGGAACGTGGAGATGTTCTTCGTTTAAAGGCAGAAAATCATAAATATTGGCGAGAATTGAGAACAGCTCGAACATATCGTCGGACATTATTCATACTTAATTTCATAATAGGATTATATGCCATTATTGGCATTATTATTTGGTAATGTTAATCACACAATGACAGAAGTAAATTGGGGTAAACATGAGCAAAAAACATCGACCGTTTTCAGATCCAAACAATGCATTCATCTCTGAAATTACTGAAAACATTATCTCCGCGGCTGAATGGTTCTGCAACAGTACAGAGAAAACTTTTGATGGTACAAACGAAGTTTTTGGTGCAGGACGCTCATCATATTGGGAGGCAGCTCTTTCAGCTCATTTTCTATTAAAATCTGAACAATATCTCATATTAGATCCGAATTCTCCAAGATGTACTGAAATAAATATACTCCAACAAAAAATACGATCTACTGAGTCTGATACATTTTCATGGTTGATACGCTCCGCAACCCATCCAAATATTACTGAAGAAATAGAGACAAATTCTAAAAAAAACGGATATGATGAGAATACATTAACCCAAAGTTACTACAACTGGGATAACAATCTTTGGGATACCGCGATGATCTTGCATTATATCATATCATTTGTACTTCGACACCCCATTCCAACAACAATATCTCCGAAATATGTTCAAAAAATTGTTTCTGGTGCCTTGTCCTGGATACGATACATAATATATCTAAAGCATAGGGAACATGCCAAAACAACACTTAGTGCAACTGACTTGGCTCCCGTCTTAGCCATGATAATAGATATCTTAAAAAATCCTAATGTAGAAGTATTATTACTCGGAGATAAGGATACTCGTAATAAATTAGGATTGACTTCACGCCATCTACGCTCATTAATGCATAGTATCGCGTTACGCATTGCAAACGATATGGAAAAGTCTTCTGCAGGAGACAAGATGGTGTGGAGCTGGAATAAATATATGGCTACTGCTGATGGTGGTGAGGCATTAGCCTTCTATTTGGCATATTTATGGGATTACTCATTGTATAGGAAAAATTCTCAACTTTGTTGCAAGATATACAACATTCTGCTAAGTTCTTGTAACTGCCTAGAACGAAAACAGAAAAACAATGGAACATGGGGTACTCATGATGATACAGTTCGTTGTCTTAATGCCTACCTTATTATTGGAAGTGTATTAAAGAACATTGATCAACAAATAACTGTACCCACTGGCAGACGTAAATTGATGGCACGTTACATATCCAAGAAAGAACTGGAACCAACTCACCCATTCCATCTTCAACACGACCGAGTTTTTAAAGCAATTCGCTGGATATTTGATGAAAAACATTATTGTTTTGATGGTAGTTATCTTCATAGTTCATATATGACGGTATTTTTTTCTCATGCATTACTAACATTGGCGGAATTTACTGCCTTTACAAAAGAAAGAAAAACAATTTACACTATATATGATGAGGTAATATCATTGTCCACTATTGAAAGTGGGGCAGATCTAATTGAATCAATTGAACTGAAAACAGCGAACGAACATTGCAAAAAAGATTACCTCAACGCCGTGTTTCTCAATCAGATATTGACAGCGTTTGCAGCAGCGATAACAATCCTAAGTTCAATTATATTTTTATTCCATCTGACGTCTAACAGTGTAAATGAATATATTCCAATGGTATTTGCTGTTATTGTTGCAGTATTTGCCTTTACTTATACTTACATAAAATCTCATGAAATTATTGGAATTATTCTCCGCATTCTCGATTGATCCAATAACAAAATATAATATAGTGGAGTAACTATAGTATAGCAGTATGGAAGAAATGGTTAACATCATGATTACTGAACTTAGGGAAAAAAATATTGCATTTCTCAAAGAATCAGTAATGATTCCAGAAGCAGGTTTTGCGAGAGCGCCTGAAGCTGGTTTTGCAAGAGCACCAGAACACCAGTAATCATTTCATTTTTTTAGAAAATTTCATTCCAAGTATCTCAAGACTATGAACAGAATTCCAGATATTCAGAATCTCTCTCCTTTCCCACCGCTTCAGGATTATCAATACTATGATGTATTTAGCGCGGTTTTCAAGATATCCGATCTTTGCAATCTTCACTGTACGTACTGTTATCGGGAAAATGCCCTTCAAACACATGCCCTGCAAGACATGGATCTGGAAATCATTGATAATATGTTAGCGTCAATTCTTGAGTATAAGCAGAACCTTTATAGAAAATATGGGTGGAATAAAACACCATCTCTCTATTTTATTTGGCACGGGGGAGAACCACTTATAGTAGGAATTGATCGATTTCAAGCTATTTTATCCATTCAGGAAAAATATCGCAAACAAGGTCTCCTCATTGACAATTGTATTCAGACCAATGGGACTCTTATTAATGATGATTTTCTTCGTCTATTCAAAAAGGAACATTTTAGAATAGGTGTCAGCATTGATGGACCACGTGAAATTCAAGACGCTCATCGAATTCATAAAAATGGAAAGCCATCCTTCGATCAGACAATGCAGGGAATTTCTCTCTTACGCGAGTGCGATTATCCGTGGAGTGCGATCTCCGTTATCAATACGGAAGCCATTGGTCATGAAAAAGAGATACATGCGTTTTTTCAGGAACAAAAACCATTTGAAGTAGACTTTACACCGGCATTTTTTTACGAAACCGACATCTCTCTCCCTCCAAAAGACTATTCATCATTTATGATAAAATTATTTGATATCTGGATTTCTGAAAAAAATCCGGTGTATGAAATCAGATTTTTCAAAGATGTGCTATATCTTCTGGGTTACAAAGAGATTCCGGACAAGTCATCTGTGATTTGCGAACTTTCTGGAAAATGCCATAGAAATATTTCTGTTGGGTCGAATGGAGATATTTATTCCTGTGAGTGCCTGAATTCGAAACCTGAGAATCGTATTGGAAATATTCTGGAAAAATCATTTTCTGAAATAATTCTCGATGAGCCATTTGTAAATATGGCGGGCAATACGAATCTTTATCGATCAGAATGCCTTGACTGTGATGTATTTACTATCTGTAAGGCTGGATGTTACAATCGTCGCCTGCCTGCTGAAGATGGTAATCCAAAATTGGATTTCTATTGTGATGCAAGAAAAGAAATTATCCGGCATATTAAAGACTACGTTGTAAGACAATAGCACTAATAGTAGAAGCGATTGACGGCCCTACAAATTTATTTGTACAGTACTGTTTTAAGGATCTTTATTTCAGACTTTCGCAGGCAACCGAACGAATTATTTTTTAATCTCCCAAAAAACGTACACGGCACGCCAACCCCGCACTTCCCGCACACATCACATCCCGGATACACCGCCTCATTTTCCATGCACACCGCAAAACACCGCTGTCGGTCAAACCCATCCGGCGAAAGTGCTCCCGCGGGGCACCTCTCAAAACATTTCCCGCAGGTTCCCTTCTGTTTGTAGAGACACAACTCCTCTCTAAGAGGGACATCAGGCTCAACCGGAATACTCGCTGCAAACGAACTCACTCTTCCGCAGCATCCCATCCTCGTAATCAGCATATTGTTTACCCCGAACGTTCCAAGACCGGCAAGCACTGCAAAATGCCGGTGAGACCAGTTGCTTATGAGTAAATCGCCGGAAAATCCTGCCGCAGGTCCCGGAAGTTTTGCCTTTCCGCCGTTTCGTTCAATCAGCTCTACCAGATGAACATTCAGCTCTGCAAACAGCTCGTTCGTCTCAGAATACGCCCGTGCCCATTCAGGTGATGCGGCAGTTCCCTCGCGGTTCGTCTCGGCGATAACTTTTGCGAACGGTAGATAATATACCACAACCACACTCGCATCAGCAAGAAGATCTTGCGGCATCAGATGATTCAGTGACACGGCCTGCTTCAGATTCTCTACCGCAGAACTTTTTGCATCGCAGAATCCGACAATTGGCTCGCCCCATCGTGTGGCAATGCCGGGACGTTCTTCGTAGTCTTTGACAAATCTGCCGACCGCCTCCGTAATCATCTGTCTCATAGATGATGATTGATGAACCTGACATCACAATAAGGATATCGAAAAAAAAGATTAGAAGTGGAAGTTCTTCTGCACAATCTTAATCGCACAGAAATCGCCGCACATCGTACACGCATCCGTATCGGCAGGCATTCTTGAGTTGCGGATCTCCTTTGCCTTTGCCGCATTCAGAGCAACCGCATACTGGCGGTCCCAGTCAAGATCGCGTCTTGCATGACCCATCTCCAGATCCAGCTCGCGAGTTTTTGGCAGCTTCACCATATCGCCAACGTGAGCCGCAATGCGGGAACTGATCACACCCTCATACACCTCCTCAGGAGTCGGCAGGGCAAGATGCTCGGCTGGCGTAACATAACAGATGAAGTCCGCACCTGCCGCAGACGATGCTGAAGCTCCGATTGCCGCAACACGGTCATCATATCCCGGAGCAATATCGGTCACCAGTGGGCCGAGCATGTAGAACGGCTTGTTATTGGTAACCCGTTTCTCCAGCTGCACATTGGTTGCGATCTCATCGAGCGGAATGTGTCCGGGTCCTTCCATAATACACTGGACGCCTGCCGCATGTGCCTGATCGGCAAGCTCAGCATTGATCAAAAGCTCCTGAATTGCCGCACGGTCGGTTGCGTCATGACAGGCGCCTGCCCGCATGCCGTTACCGAACGAAAGTGTGACCTCGTGTTCCTTTAAGATCTCCACCAGATAATCGAATCTGCGGTAGAGCGGATTCTCCTGCTCGTTGTGCAGCATCCATGCGGTCATGAATGCGCCGCCGCGTGAAACAAGGCCGCCATGACGTCCCTGATTCTTCAGCCGCTTCACGGTCTCGTAGTTGATTCCGGTGTGGATTGCCATGAAGTTTGTTCCAAGTTTTGCCTGCTCCTCAGTGATCTTGAACAGATCATCCTCGTCCATGAAGACCACGCCGCCTTTCTTGCGTGCGGCCTCGATGAACGCCTGATAGAGGGGAACCGATCCGACAGAGAGCGTTGTCGCTGCAATGACGCGGCGGCGGATGTCAAGGAAATCTCCACCGGTTGAAAGTTCCATCAGAGAATCTGCGCCGGCAAGTTCTGCCTGTCTGGCTTTTTCGATCTCTGCTTCCACGTCCACGATATCAGAAGAGGTTCCAAGAGACGCATTTACTTTGGTGCGAAGGCCTGAGCCGATACCGCAGAGCTTCACGTTCCGGTACGGGCTCATCGGAATTACAATATGTCCGCCTGCGATACTGCGGCGGATGAAATCTTCGGTCACTCCTTCAGCTGCCGCAACGACCTTCATCTCTTCGGTGATGAGGCCGCGTTTTGCGTCTTCCACAATTGTCATGGATAGTTATCGGTATGTTTGTGATATAAATCTATATTATTTTCATTAATACAAATTCAATTTAATTTGTGATGCGGGCAAGCAGGGGCGATACCAGAACAAAAAATGCGAAGTAATTGGTAAGTTGCAAAAGAGATGTTGTGCTGAGTGCGGGGTTTTTGATCGTGTTCGCAAATGAGGTTGCGTTTATTTGTCCATCAACCGGTCGAAAAATTTCGGCGTGTGGTGTCCTTCCTTCACATCCACACGAATATAGCCGGGATTTGCTGCGTCAAGAACTGCGGGCACGATCACTTCTGCGAGTTTGTCGCCTGCAATTTCGCCGGCAAATCCGCCGAGTGTTGCGCCGATATATCTGCCGGTTGTTTTTCCTACAGCTCCTCCGACAATGGGAATCACTGATCCTGCGACTCCTCCGATATGTTTTCCGGCAAATCCGCCAATAGCCGAACCTGCGGCAACCGATGCGATCTTGATCGGTACCGCCAGATCTGCCGAGAGTTTTTTCATAATCTTTCTGTTATTTGTGATATCTGCATATATGTTTGCCGATAAACATGATTTTGATCATGTAATTTTTGCAGAGAGGAAATGGATGGGGGATCAGATCTGCATTTTGTTTGTCTGAAGAAGTGACGATAAAGTGACGACGAAGCACATCCTGAGTACACCATTTTAAGCAGTTATCTTTGTTTGTTTTCGAATCTACTCGTAATATTGGGATATCAGTGCTGAAGTGATGATGAGATAAGAGAAACATTATAGATTTTATTTTGTGTTCCAAATAAAAAAACGAAAAATTTCTTAGGTTATACTTATTTCTTCAGCACTTCAGCACCGAATCGGTTAATTTGAATGTTATTTTGGAATATAATTTTAGTATAGCCTTGAATAGAAGTGCTCATGATGTGTTTCATCGTCACTTTTTCGTCATTTATCTGCACTGTTCATCTCTTCTGAAAAGCACATATTTATATTGTTCACAGCGAGAATTATTAGTATGGTTAAAGTCCCCTGTCAGGAGATCGTATGGGACATCATCCCCGCGATGCAGGCAGCTCTCGCAGCTGAACTGGTCAGTCGCGGCGTCTCCCAGATCAATGTTGCCAAGGCCCTGTCAGTGGCACCCTCAGCAGTCTCCCAGTACCTTTCCGGCAAACGCGGATACAGAATCGTCTTCGACGACGAGATCAAAGAAATCATCGGCAAACTTGCCGAGGATATCAATAACGGCACCATCACCGAAAACGAACTCGGCGACAAGTTCTGTTTCATCTGCCGGCATCTTCGCGGCAATGAAGGCTGCGGCGGCCCAATCGAATGACAGTTTTTTCCGGCCTCCTGCCTGAACAGCCCTTTGCTCTGACTGTCAACGGCAGAAACCTTCTCTCAATCCTCATGCTGCCGGAGAATCTCGAAGAGTTCGCCCGCGGTTACCTCGCAACCGAAGCAATCATTCCTTCGGACGAGATCGAGTCCGTCATGATCGATCATCAGACGATCAGCGTCTTGACCACGAACCCGTTCAAGGTTCTTCTGCCCAAACGTGCGGTAATCTCCGGCTGCGGAGGGACTGCGTCCTATCTTGATCCGGCAAAACTGCCGGTCTTGGGAAAAGGAATCACTGCCTCTTCTTCGCTTCTTGCCGCAGAGTTTCCTTCTAACATTCTCGCTCTTGGCGGCTACTCTGCTGCCACACGATTTTTTGATGGAGCAACTTTCCTTGCATCCGACCTGAGTCAGCACACCGCTCTTGACAAAGTGACCGGTCTTGTTCTGAAAAATGGGCGTAAGCCAGCTGACGCCATTCTTCTTCTCTCAGGAAAAGTCACCGCAGACACTGTTCGAAAAACACTCAACGCAGGCTACTCGATTCTTTCATCCTGTCAGCCGCCCACAGCTCTCGCTGTAGAGCTTGCTGATTCCTGCAACCTCACGCTCATCTGTCTGCCGGAGAAGGTCTACACGCATTCAGAGAGGATCAGATAAAATAGAATTTATGCGACGATGAGTTTCATTGTTTGAAATTATTCAGTCCTTGGTCTCACTCTGAGTAACCACGTGACAAAGAACAGAGAATCCCTTTTCCTTGTGTGCATAACTTCTAAATGAAAAAAAAGATTTAGTAAGTGTAGGCAATCGACACCGTTGCGGTTGTCTTCAGCTCACCAGACTGAATCTGAGTCTGTGCCGAACCTGCCATACTGTCTTTTACCATCATTGTGGTCTCATAAGTTGGGTAGGATACCGAGTATCTGCTCTGATCGATCTGAATTGTTCCGGTTGAAATAATTCTCACATTCAGTGCTCCTGCAACCGCGTCCGCATCAGCACGTGACGCCTTCACCGCAGAAACAAGAGCATTGTTGCGTTCAGAGATCTGTTTTGCATTGGAAAGTCCAAACTGCAGATTGTTCACATTGTTTGCACCTGCCGCGACCGCTGTATCAATATAGTCGCCCGCTTTGGACACATCATACGAAGTCATCTGAATCGTGTTCGTAACCTGATAGACCTCAGTTCCGTTCGGCCACTTGCCGGGATTGTACTCGCCGATCACATACGAATAGATATTGTATCCGGTGGTCTTCAGATCCTTCTCTGCAATGCCTGCATTCTTCAGTGCGGCAATCACTGCTGAAGATGCCTGTGCATTCTGCTGCTGTGCAACCTTTACATCAGGATCGGTTGTCTGAACTGCGAAGCTGATCGTAACCTTATCAGGAGTCGTTACCGACTCACCATATCCTGAGGTCAGAATCACCCGGTCGGTTGGAGAAGTTTCGGCTGCCGCGGGAAGTGCACAAACGGCGAACACCGCGAACAGCAGAAGGACTGCAAGAGTAATTTTTTTCATTTGTATCAGAAAAGTAATTGCCCCCAATCCGTCATATAGCTATCCTAAACTACCAAAATAATTGAAGTTTAGAAGAATCAGGTCAGAGACCCTTCTCCGGCATATTCAAAATACGAACCTCACGCTGCGGGAACGGAATCGTAATACCGCGTTCGCGAAACAGTCTGTCGACCTCACAGTTTACCGCGTCCATTGCCGCATAATAGTAGAGAGGCTTTGCTGCACAAATTACCAGCTCAAAGTTCAGACTCGAGTCGCCAAACGACAGAAAATTTGCCTGGGCCGGCTCGTCATGCGAAAGGTACGGCGTTGTGGAAAAAACACTCTCCACCGCATCCTTCATCGTCTGCTTCACCAGAGCAACATCCGAACCGTAGGCAACTCCGATCTTCAGCCGAATCAGCATATAATCCTGAGGAGCTGAAAAGTTGATCACCGAATCGCCCGCAATCTTTGCGTTCGGAATGGTCATCAGCTGGGAGTCCAGCGTTTTGATTCGCGTACTTCTCGGCCCAATCTGGAGAACTTCGCCGAACTGTCCGTCAACTTTCACCCAGTCTCCGACATGAAACGGCGTGTCAAGGTAGAGGACTACGCCGCCGAAGATGTTGCCCAGCAGATCCTGAGCTGCGAGAGCAACAGCAATACCGGCAATTCCTGCACCGGCAAGAAGCGGGGTGATGTTGATCTGAAGCGTTGCGAGCACCATCATTATGCCAAGGCCCCAGATGACGACTCGCAGGGAGAACTTCAGAATGGGTCCGACTCTGCTTGGTTCATGCTCTTCGTGCGGGAAAAAGTAGTCAACCGCACTCATACACATGCGGTAAACCGTCCAGACCGCAAGCAGAACGATCACTGCCTGATAATATTTGGCACTGATGTCAAGGAGTTCGGGCATATAGATGTGAAATGCGATGTACGTCGTCGTGACAAGGACGTAGCCAGCAAGCGGATAGCCGAACGAGCTGACGATGAATCTGGCGACTCCGCGACGACGGAAGTATTTGGTGAGGATGCGTGTGGCTACTGCTATACCGACTGCCACAACGATGCCGATGACAAGTATTCCCCCTCCCATGAAGAGGTCATCGAGTTCAAGCATATAACTACAAATTTAGTCCGCGTCTCTCCTTATACCTTCGCCCCGTGTCAATGGGTATTTGTGGTTTCAGGCACAATACTACCAGTACGTATGACGGTCGGAACTGATATGGCGAAACTCCTCGCAGAGGTGGTTGATCGGGATATCCGGATTATGCATGTGTGCGGCACACATGAGGCTGCGATTGCGAAGTACGGCATTCGGTCTGTCCTTCCCCCGCAGCTGAAGATTGTGATGGGCCCTGGGTGTCCGGTCTGTATTACGCCGCAGGGAGAGATTGATGCTGCCTGTGAGCTTGCGGAGCGCGGCTGTATTGTTGCGACGTATGGCGATCTGCTGAGGGTTCCCGGAACGAAAACTTCTCTTGAGCAGGTAAACGGTGATGTTCGGATTGTGCAGGGAGCGGCTAAGGCGGTGGAGATTGCACGGCAGAATCCTGAGAAGGAGGTTGTGTTTATTTCGGTTGGTTTTGAGACGACTGTTCCAACGGTTGCGGCGATGCTTCTTACAAATCCTCCGGATAACTTCAGTATTTTAGTGTCGCACCGTCTTGTTCCTCCTGCAATGAAGTGGCTGATGGCACAGGGTGAGGCGTCGCTTGATGGTTTTATTCTTCCAGGCCACGTGTGTGCGGTGATGGGGTATCATGAGTATGAGGCGTTTCCTGTTCCACAGGTTGTGGCAGGATTTGAGCCTGAGGATATTTTGCTTTCTCTTCTGATGATCTGCCGGCAGGTGCAGGATGGTGAGGCGAAGGTGGAGAATGCGTATCCGCGTGTGGTTACCCGCGAGGGAAATGTGAAGGCACAGATGCTTATGCAGGAGGTGTTCACGCCGACTGATGTTGAGTGGCGGGGTTTTCCGGTGATTCCTGATTCAGGTCTTGCGTTGAGGCCAGAGTTTGAGATGTTTGATGCCCAGAAGAAGTTTGATCTGGTGTATGCGAAGGTGACGAAGAATTCGGGCTGTATCTGTGATAAGGTTCTTCGCGGTCTCTGCGATCCGTCGGACTGTAAGCTCTACGGGAAGGCATGTACGCCTCGTGTTCCGATTGGCCCCTGTATGGTGAGTCATGAGGGAGCATGCCGGATCTGGTATCAGTATCAGCTGAATAAGTAGTGACCGTGCCGGCCCTGATGTAACCGCAAGGTGCGGTTACAAATTCAACTGTTTTTTGCGTTTTGTTTTGGAAATTATTCTGTATCTGTTGATTTTTAATTAATGTAACCGATGTTTTGCTATTGTGGTTTCTGGATTATATTTTCTGATAAGAACAATGTCGATTTAGCGGTTACAGAGGTTACAGTTTTGATGAAATTCATTTTTTCCTGTTTGATTTTCGTTTGGGGATGTAATTTGCCGAAATTTTGTAACCGCAGATCTGGTTACAGGTGTTTTTTGATGGGATTAGATGTGATACCATCTCTATTTATACTGACAATGTCTATAGTATAGAGCAAATTCTTTTCATGCACTTGTAGGGTAGCGGACATCCTGGAAGCCTCCGGAGCTTTCGACCCGGGTTCAAATCCCGGCAGGTGCGTATTTTCTTTTTGGTATTTCAACGTTCCCGCGCATAGATCAGATTGTATTCCGACTGTCGCAATATATTTGATTTCAGAGATTGAAAGATACAATCATCATGACTGAACCTGTCACCGTTACCCTCAGCCCGGAACTTGTGCGCATGCTTGACGTGTTCAGGGAGGAAGAGGACTCCGGTTATGAGGACATCATCTCACGGGTCCTTGAGTACCTCACGGATGCAGACACCAAGATCACCGACAAAGAGCTGCAGAAAATTTTTTCTGCATTGGCAGAGCTTGACGCCAATGCTCCAGACTAACATGAGTGAGCATGATGTATCACTCACACACATCAGACAATAAAATATCCTGACTATTTTTTTCTCCGTAGTTTTTCTTGGTGATCTTCATCAAATTGAGTCTCTTAAAATAGGAGTTATGCAGTGGCGAATGTGGTTACTCCAAATAAAACCAAAATCAGAAAATTTTCTTTCCTTATGCTATTTCACATCGCAAAAATATCTATAAATAATTCAGTACTTTCCCCATCCCCAAGTATCTCACTCCTTCCCCACGATCTTATCCTTCACCACCACAGAAAAGATCACCACCGCTATCGCACAAACCGCACCAAACACACCGGTCATGTGAAAGCCGGGCAGAAACTCATCAGCAGTAAGCAGTCCCACAGCAACATTCGCCGCTTCCGGAACCGCCAGATTAAACACCAGAGCGGTAGAGGGCAACCCCCACAACCATACCGCTGTACTGGGCAAGCATCAGAACAACCGAACCTGTTCCGCCTTCCCCTTCCGGCGCATGCTCAATCGGTCTCGCACTCGACGGGCCGCCGGAAATACCAAACGTCAGACCGGAAAGCACCATCAGTAAAAGAATCCAGAACAACCCATTCTCCGGCATCATCACTGCCATCACCAGACAAAATGCCACACGAACAACTCCTGCCCCAGTCACCAGCCAGCGCGGACCGATTTTATCGGAAAGTGCGCCGGACGGCAAGCCAGTTATCGCGGTAAGTACGGAACTGATCAAAAGAACCATTCCCGAAGCCGCCGGGGAAAGTCCGAGAACGATTGACATATAGAACGGAATGATGTACAAAAATCCTGCGTAGATGATACTGATCAGAAAATACGACGCGGTCACGAGCGTGAAGGGCACAGACCGGAAAATTTTCACCCGCAGGATCGGCTCCTTGATTCTGAGTTCCCGAACAACAAACACCACTGCAGAAATTACAAACACTGCAGCACAGAACAAAATCTCAGGACTCGTCCAGCCAAGCGGCGCTCCCCGCTCCAAGAGATAGATCAGCGACGCCATTGCAGTAAAGATGAGAACAGCCCCCGCGAGATCGAACTTGATCCTCGGCTGACGGACAGCTTTTGGAATAATGCGCAATCCGAGAATAACCGCCGCAATGCCGACAGGGATATTGATGAAAAAACACCAGTGCCAGGAGAGGTACTCAGTTAAAATTCCGCCAAGTACCGGACCAAACACCAGAACGATCGCACCGGCAGTTGCCGTCATGCCCATCCCCATTCCCCAGTGACGTTTCGGCATCAGCCTCACGACCAGAAGCGGTGCGGTCACCGCAATCATCGAAGCACCAACACCCTGCGCTGCACGTGAAGCGATTAAAATGTTCAGATCAGGCGAAAGACCACAGGCAACCGAACCTGCCGTGAACACCACAAACCCGAGGCAGAAGATCTCCTGGAGTCTCCCGTGATCCGCAATCTGTCCGAACAGCGGAATAAGGCCAACGAGAAACAAAAAGTAGGCCATGATCACCCAGGCTGCTGTTGAGAGATCCACGGAAAAACCTGTTGCGATTGTTGGCAGCGCAATATTTACAATCGAGCCGTCAAGTGAGTCGATGAAGACTGCGAGAGCTATCACTGCCAGGAGTTTTTTCAGATGTGAGCTGTCCGTAACCACCTGATACATGAATTCTCAGGGAAATGCCTTATCCAGCGCCTCGGTCTTGTAGCTTTTGTGCAGCTTGTCTGCCCAGGGAATCTCCCGCATGGAACCGGTAGCTTTTGCCATCTCGAAAAATGCCTGAGCATCTGCTGCGTTCTTCATCATCAGAAGAGCATACGCAATACCCACCCAAGCATCGCCATTGATGTTGCGGACTGCGAGTGCTCTGGTGTAGAGACGGATTGCTTCGTCGTACTGACCAAACTTTGTTGCTGACTCTGCAACTCTCATTAGGCTCGGGAAATCTTCATAGCTCAGATTCGCAGCTTTTTCGTACTCAGCGACACCTTCGTCTGTTTTGCCGTTGGTGATCAGTGCAGAGCCCAGAAACATGTGATACCCGGGGTTTGTCGGGTCAAGAGTTACTGCCTGTGCATACATCTCGGCAGCCTCCTGCCAGAGCGAGATGCGTTTGTAGGCCGCGGCAAGTTTTGCGTAGGATACAGCAGTAGGAGAACGTTGTACCTCTTCTTTTCGGAGGCGAATCTCTTCGACGATTGTTTCCATTGAGTCAGATTCGCGTTTGAGATGACGGAGAATTTTTGCTTTTCTGTGGAGAAGGTCTGCATTCTCCGGATATTTTGAGGAGAGGAGCGTGTAGTATACCAGCGCCTCGTCATGTTTTCCAAGGTAGGCAAGCATATCTCCGGCTTTGAGAAGGTATGTGATATTGTCTTCAAGGCCTGCGGCTTTTTCAAACCAGAGTTTTGCCTCTTCATACTGGTGAACTTCGGCGAGGGCGTTTCCGAGAGCTGCCATGAACGCAGGATTTTCCGGTTCAAGGTCGGTCGCAGTACCGAACGCATCGATTGCATCGTAAAACTGTTGGTCCTGCATCAGCGCCTTTCCAAGGGCGCACCAGAGGTCGGTGTTTTTGGCATTTTCCTCAAGTTTGAGGAGTTCGCGGTAAAGTTCTGCGGCTTCACGGAATTTTCGTTCCGCTGCAAGGTGTTCGGCTGTCTGTACTGAGGGTGTGCTCATACCTCTGTTATTGGTATGCGGAAGAGAAAAAATGTACTGACCGAATCTATGGGCAAAGATCTTTGTGATGGTTATTTTTAAATATATGAATGTCTATGTACCAATCGTGTCAATTGATGAAAAATCTGCAAATTGGGAGAGAATTGGTATTATCCTTTCCCTGGCCATTTTAATGACTAACTTACCCACGGTGTATAAAATCTGTCTCAAGGATATTGATGGTGCTGAGGGATGGATTCTTTATACAATCGTCATTGGAACCATACTCATCCTTTTTCTGGCATTATTATCAGATATTTATAAGCAAAAAAATGTTCATCAATCCGATAAAATCAGAAAAGTGAATTCATTATTCCTCCTTGTCGTGGCTTACACGATAGCATTAATCGTAGTAATAGGATTACTTGTCGTCACGTCAGTACCACTTACCTTAATAATCTCCATAACAATTCTCGCCTGTTGCATATTTGCAATAACATGTGTTCTGTGGTGGTTCCTCTCTAATATATTCTAATATCTATACCTCCCTCTTTTTATCCATCTACCAATTTTTTTGGTGTAGGCAAATCCTCTACCGTTCTCCACGACTCTACTTTACATCAGGTTACTAATTGATATCCCTAAAATCACCGCCTACAACTTCGAGTTAGGGCATCTCTTCAGATTTTCTGAACGCGCCATCATTGCATGGGAGGATCTGCATCTCAAATTTAATTAGCCCTAAAGAGAACAACATATTTGATGCAGAAAAGAGAATGAATAGGTAGCATTTCACTGGCGAGGACAACTTAGGATGACAAAGACCATTATTACCGTAGTAGGAAAGGACACTGTGGGGATTATTGCAAAAGTATGTACATACCTTGCAGCAAACAATGTGAACGTAGAGGACATCTCCCAGACGATCGTGCAGGGCTACTTCAATATGATGATGATCGCTGACGCGAGTGCATCGCAGAAACCGTTCGGCGAGATGGTGCAGGACCTTGATACAATCGGCGATGAGATCGGTGTAAAGATTCGCTGTCAGCGTGAAGATATCTTTACGAAGATGCACCGTCTCTGAGGTTTTTCATGATCAATATTTTCGAGGTCAATGAGACCAACAAGATGATCGAGCAGGAGATGCTTGATGTCCGGACGATCACGCTCGGTATCAGTCTGCTTGACTGCTGCGATGCTGATTTGGATCGGCTGAACGAAAAGATCTATGAAAAGATCACGCGTGTTGCAAAAAATCTTGTCTCTACCGGCAGAGACATCGAGCTTGAGTTTGGTATCCCAATTGTGAACAAACGCATCTCGGTCACACCGATCGCTCTGGTGGGCGGTCAGGCATGCAAGAGCCCTGAAGATTTTGTAACGATTGCAAAAACTCTCGACCGTGCGGCAAAGGATATGGGCGTGAACTTCCTTGGCGGATACTCTGCCCTCGTCTCCAAAGGCATGACGCCTGCCGATGAAAATCTGATCCGATCAATTCCGGCGGCTCTTGCTGCAACCGAACGCGTCTGCAGCTCGGTGAATATCGGTTCCACCAGAACCGGTATCAACATGGATGCAGTGAAGCTGATGGGAGAGATCATTCTGGAGACTGCCGCCGCAACCAAAGACTCAGGAAGTTTTGGATGCGCAAAGCTTGTGGTGTTCTGCAATGCGCCTGATGACAATCCGTTTATGGCAGGCGCGTTCCATGGCGTGACCGAAGCTGACGCGGTCGTAAACGTTGGTGTCAGCGGTCCGGGCGTTGTCAAGCGTGCTCTTGAGTCGGTCCGCGGCCAGAACTTTGAGATTCTCTGTGAGACGGTCAAGAGGACCGCATTCAAAGTGACGCGTGTGGGGCAGCTTGTTGCCCAGGAAGCATCCGAGCGTCTCGGTGTTCCGTTCGGTATTGTGGATCTCTCGCTTGCCCCGACTCCTGCGGTGGGCGACAGTGTTGCAGGAATTTTAGAAGAGATGGGTCTTGAGTCGGTCGGAGCTCCCGGAACAACAGCAGCTCTTGCTCTGTTAAATGATCAGGTGAAGAAGGGCGGCGTTATGGCAAGTTCCTTTGTCGGTGGACTTTCCGGCGCATTCATTCCGGTCAGTGAGGATCAGGGCATGATTGATGCGGTGCTTCGCGGCGCTCTGACGCTTGAGAAGCTGGAGGCCATGACCTGCGTCTGTTCGGTCGGTCTTGACATGATCGCAATTCCCGGGAACACTCCTGCGACCACTATTGCAGGTGTGATTGCTGATGAAGCGGCGATTGGTATGATCAACCAGAAGACGACCGCAGTCCGGCTTATCCCTGCGTACGGCAAAGATGTCGGCGACATTGTGGAGTTTGGCGGTCTGTGGGGTTACGCCCCCGTGCAGCCGATCAACCGTTTCTCCTGCGAAGCGTTTGTGAACCGCGGCGGCAGAATTCCTGCACCGATTCACAGCTTCAAAAACTAATTTTTTTACTCCCAGTGTATCTTTGAGGTGCAGCCGCTTTCGGTTGCAAAATATATTTTTCCGCATTTGTCGCAGTGGATTCGAAGCACTTCTCTGTCCTCTCCGATAAGTTTGAACTTCTCCGGATCATCGCCCGGTCTCTGGCCCGGGGCGAGAATGAGCTGTTCTTTGCACAGTTCGCATTTGTATTTGGGGTGCCAGGGTTTTTCCTCGGTTGCGATTGAAAAGTAAAAATGGACTTTCAGTGTCCGGCACTCCGGGCAGTAGTAGATTTTATGGCCGTAGCTTCCGGGCAGCTTTGTGTCAGGCACGCCGTTCTGGTTTAAGTATTCGAGAGCTTTCTGGTATGTTTGTCTGGTGGTGAAGTCTTTGATGAGCGGCGGGTCTGCGGGATTTCCATAAAATACGTTCTGCACCGTGTACTCGTTGCCGGTTCCAAGAGCAAGATATGTTGCCTCTCCGCAGTGAGGACAGTGAAATAAATAACCGAATCCTATGAAAATCACCTCCCTTGTAGTGTTGTACTTACAGATTTATTGTAATGACACTACAATAAAATGATCGTGCATATGTATCAAATCATTGATCAGTTATAATGATGAGTGTGTGACACTGGAATAATTATTGTCTCATGATCTTTTGAGAACTCCTGAAACTTCAGTCACATGTTTCGCAAAATATTTTCCGAAATTTTTTCGGGATCTTTCGATTACAAAAAACTGTTTGAAAAAAAATAAAAAAAATAAAAATTAACGGTCAGCAGTCCAGCTGAGGTGGCCGAGCGTTCTGTAGGTGAACTCAAGCTCCTCAAAGACCGGAATGTTGTGCTGTGTCAGAAGCGAAACTCCCGACTTCATGCAGTCGCCACCAACAAGCGTTCCAACGAGCAGATTGTCGGTCTTCTTGGAGTAATCGATTAAAACGTTTGCAACCTGAACCGGGCTGAGCACTTTGTTCGGGAAGTTGACAAGAATTGCCATGTCCCAGAGCTTTGAGTTGCGGCAGAGCACATCAAAGACGTTGCGGAACCGCTCTTCATCCGCATCTCCGAGCAGATCGATCGGATTATTTTTGTTCCAGAACGGCGGCAGGAAAGTGTTCATCTCATCGATGAGTTCTTTCGGGAGATCCACGATCTCAATGCCCCAGGTCTCTGCATAATCGTTGGAAAGAACAGCAAATCCTCCGGCATTCGTTATCACTACTGCACGGCGTCCTTTAGGAGCGCGGTGCTCGTCAGAGAGAATCTTTGCAACCTTAAACGCTCCCGGCAGAGTCTTGACCGGAGTTACGCCGCACTTGCGGAATGCTTCCATGTAGACTTCGTACGCACCGGAAAGAGATCCGGTATGCGAAGCTGCGGCGGCCTGTCCGCGTTTGGATGAACCTGCCTTAATTGCCACGATCGGTTTGGTCTTAGTGATCTCTTTTGCCATCTCCATGAAGGCGACACCGTTTTTGATCTCTTCAACGTAGAGAATGATCGCTTTGGTGTGCGGATCGCGCTGGGCGTAACTCATGTAGTCCAGGAAGTCAAGGTCAGACTGGTTGCCGACCGACACGACCTCGGAGTAGCCCATCTCGGATCCTTCGGAAAGTGAGATGCCGACAACAGCATTGACAATTGCTCCTGACTGGGAGATGAATGCAAGATCTCCCGGCAGCGGGGAGGTCGAGACATAGGTTGTGTCCAGTTTGTACGGCGGGAGAATCAGGCCGAGACAGTTTGGTCCGACAATTCTGATGCCATAGTTCTTTGCAATCTCAACCATGCGGTTTTCCAGTGCACGTCCGTCTTCGTCCATCTCCTTGAATCCGGCAGTGATGACAACAGCCATCTTTACGCCTTTCTGGCCGCACTCTTCCATGATGCCAGGGACTAACTGTGCCGGAACGGTGATTACCACCATATCGACCGGTCCAGGGATTGCCGAGAGGTTCGGGTAGCATTTGACGCCCTGAATTTCATCACGTTTGTTGTTGACCGGATAGACTTTGCCCGGGAACTGCAGGAGGTTGTGGAACACTGCGTACCCCATCTTGGTTTTGTCGTCGGATGCTCCGATTACTGCGACCGAGCGCGGTTTGTAGTAGTCGATTGGGACAATTTTTGACGAGTCGTAATGCGGCGGGAGTTCGACCGGTCCGTCCTGAATGATGACACGTGCGTCAACCGCACAGCCGCCTTTCTCGTAGAGACGGAGCGGGTTGATGTCGAACTCAACGACGTTGTCGTTCTTCTCGAAGAATGCACAGGCATTCTTTAAGGTCTGGAACAGGAACTCTTCGTCCTTTGGTGCTTCTCCGCGGTATCCTGCGATGAGTGTGTATCCTTTGATCTGTTTGATCAGACTGCGGAGTTCGTCGTCAGAGCATGGAAGGATTCTGATGCCGACGTCTTTGAAGAACTCGACCAGTGTTCCGCCAAGACCGAACGTGATGACGCGGCCGAATGCCGGATCGATTTTTCCACCGATGATCAGTTCAAGTCCGGGCTTTGCCATCTCTTCGACGATGATTCCTTTGATCTCTGCTGCAGAGTTGTAGGCTTTGACCGAGGTGACGATTTTATTGTATGCGGCCTTTGCCTCTTCATCTGTTTTGATATTAACGATGACACCGCCCGCATCACTTTTGTGAATGATCTGGGGGCTGACGATTTTCATGACAACCGGGTATCCGATCTTTCCTGCGGCCTTTGCAGCGGCTTCGGGGCTGGTCACGATCTCAAATACCGGAGCTGGCACATTGAACTTCCTCAGAAGGTCGTATCCGTCTGCTTCAGAGAGCATTTTCGTGTTTGCATGTGTTGACATGTTTGTATCTCCTGTTCTTTGCGGTTTTTGCAGAACCGCTGTTTCCATGATGATGGAAGGATTAACATTATTTATCATGTAGATTTCTTAAATACCCTGTGGTCTGATGTGGAGTTCTTTGATCGTTAACAATCGCTTCTGCATTTGTCGAAATCAAGAAAGGGGGCTGTGGATGTTAAATTTCCATGGAAAATGATGTTTTTGCAACTTGAGGGTTTTTGAGGGGCTTTTATAACCTCGCGCGGAATTTTTTGCTTGTGAGTCGCCCACGGAAAAGCGGGACGCATGCCTTCGGCCTGCTTACCGCTTCGCGGGAGCACACTGAACCTCACAGAAAAAAATCACGGAGCAGACGAGAACATCACGGAAAAAAATAGGAGTACAATTTTCTTCTTCCGTGATGTTCTTGTCTGCTCCGTGATTTTTTTTCCGTGAAACTCCGTATGTTCCATTTTTTCGTGGGCGGCTCAGGAATGAAAACCCGGGCGCTGCACTTTCCTATCCTTTTTTAAGGATGCCCTGCCAATGTATATTGCATCAGGCGGGGCAGTAGGGTAGCCTGGTCCATCCTAGAGCGTTTGGGACGCTTTGACCCCAGTTCGAATCTGGGCTGCCCCATTCTTTTATGAAAATGAACACTCCTGAAGCAGTAGCTATCCTCTCAGAACTCAATCGTCTGTATCCACACACACGTGAAGAGATGAATTTTCTCAGGTTTGAAAATCCGTACCAGATTCTTATCATGACCATTCTGTCTGCCCAGACAACTGACGTCACCATCAATGGTCTGCGCGATGAACTTTTCTCCTGCTACCCAGACCCTACATCCCTTGCCGCCGCAAGTCAGGATGAGGTCGAACGAATTATTCATCCTGCCGGATTCTATCACACCAAAGCAAAAAATATTATCGGCACCGCAAAATGCCTGTGTGAAAACTTCGACGGCAATGTTCCAGAAACTATTCAGGAACTTGTCACACTTCCCGGTGTCGGCAGAAAAACCGCCAACATTGTGACCAACCATGCCTTTGGCAATCCTGTCGGCATCGCAGTTGACACCCATGTCGGCAGACTCGCACAAAGGATAGGTTTCAGTGACAACACCGACCCGAACAAAATTGAGATCGATCTCATACATCTGTTCCCCAAAGAATGGTGGGGCGAACTCAACTACCTCCTCATCAGTCACGGCCGGGCAGTCTGCACCGCGCGAAAACCTGCCTGCGACCGCTGCTGCATCAGAGATCTCTGCCGGACCGGCAGAAACTCCGGAGTCTGAGTGAACAGCATGCCCGAGTTTGATGTACGAACCAGACGGCTGATTCTTCTTGCAGCATCCATTGGCGCATTTTTAAATCCGCTGATAGGCTCGATGATCATTCTTGCAATGCCGGAGATTGGAACAGTCTTCACCGTCTCGGCACGCGACCTTGGCTGGCTGTCCACAATTTTTATTCTTGCGAACGCCATTTTCCTCGTCCCGGCATCCCGCCTCTCCGACACTGTAGGTTACAAACGCTCCTACCTTATCGGCGCAGTAATTGTCGCGCTCTCCTGCGGACTCTCGGTGTTTGCCCCAAGCTACCCGATTCTCCTTCTCCTTCGTGTCATCGCCGCATGCGGAACCTCGTTTATGATGATCACAAGCCTGGCCATTCTCTCAAGTGTCTATCCGCTTCATCAGCGGGGAGCGGCGTTTGGCATCAACACCGCAATGGTCTATATCGGTGCATCTGCAGGTCCCATCCTCGGCGGTTTTCTTACCGGCATGTTCGGCTGGCGGGCGGTGTTTCTCGTCATGGTGCCTCTCGCATTCGCGGCCGCCCTTCCGATGTGGAAATTCTTCCGCGACGAGATCAAAATTCCGTCGAAGGATCCGTTCGACATCAAAGGAACCATACTCTACGCAGCGGCAATGCTTTGTCTGATGTACGGACTTTCCACACTGCCGGAAACACTCTCGTTCGTTCTGGCCGGCATTGGCGCAGCCATGATGACAGTATTCGTCTGGTACGAGCTCAAGCTGCCCTCACCAGTCCTGCATGTCAGGCTGTTCTTTACCAATCACCGGTTTGCCAGATCCTCGTACGCGGCACTTCTCAACTACGGCTGCACGTACGGCTCGGTATTTTTCGTAAGTCTCTACCTCCAGTCGGTCGGCCATCTCACCGCAACAGAGGCAGGCCTCATTGTTTTTTTCCAGCCGCTCATTCAGGCGATCATGACACCGATTGCCGGAAAATTTTCCGACAGAGTCGATCCCCGCTATCTTGTGACGCTGGGAATGCTGTTGTCAGCGGTCGGTGTTCTGCTGCTCTCCTGTCTTGCTGTCGGCACTGACCTTCACTTCATTGCAGTGACGCAGGTGTTTATCGGGCTTGGTTCTGCGCTGTTCTCAGCTCCGAACACGAATGCGATCATGAGTTCTGTTCCGCCAGCCGAGTACAGCACAGCGTCCAGTATTGTTGCGGTGATGCGGCAGGGCGGCATGATTCTTTCGATGGCAGTCTGCATGTCGACGATCTCGATCTTTGTTGGAGGAACCGATATGCTCGGGCCGTCCATGTATCCAGAATTTTTACAGGCACTGAAAGTCTCGATGTTCTTCTGTGCAGGACTTGCGTTTGTAGGGGTAATCTTCTCCTGGTTTAGAGGAAACGCGGAAACTGCGGTAAAAAAAGAGAGTTGATTTAGTCTCTGCGGAGCAGGACTACTGCTGCGACTGCACCAAGGAGACCAAGGACTGCAATTCCCATCGGGGAGGAGGTCGGGGTCGGGTTTGGCGTCAGCGGAACATCAACAACGGTGGTCTTGCCGCTTGCGGGCATGTCGAGTGGCTTGGTTGCGGTCTGGTAACCAGCTGCTGAGACTCTGACCTGCGTTATCGGGGTTCCGGTAGCGTAAACTGCGAACTCTGCTTGGCCGTCTTTGATGGTGCCGGTCTCGGCAACTGTGCCGGAGACAGAGATAAGTTCAACGGTTGCGCCGTTCACGTTGGATTTAACCTGGATAACACCGCGGTCGCCTCCCATCGGCTCTTCAGGAGTCAGGGTAACGGTGACACTTGAGGTCTCGCCTTTTGCCGGCATGGTGACCGGGACTGTTGCGGTCTGGTAGCCAGGTGCTGAAACCTTCACCTGAGTGTACGGAGTTCCGGTGGTGTAGACAGAGAACTCTGTCTGACCGTTGACAATGGTCTGTGGTTCGCTTTCGTCGCCATTGACAGAGACTAAGACTACAGTTGCACCGTCAACGTCGCAGGAGACCTGGATTACTCCGCGGTCGCCGCCAACAGCGGTGGATGCCGAGACTGCTCCGGCAAAGAGTGCCAGAACAACTGCGGCGATAAGGATCATAGTGAGCTTTTTCATAATATTTTCCTCCTGAGTTCTTTGGGAACTTTGAGTCAATTAGTGTATCTTCTTTTATACTCCTAAAACCTTTTGCTATTCGCGGCATTGTGGTATGATTTTTGAAATACTCACGAAACGCATGCTTTTCGCTTGCGAGGTATGGTGAATGATGCCTGATGAAACACAAACTCTATTTCGTATTCCCAAGATAGAGTTAGGGAATGCATTCGTATGTTGAAAAGATTGCAAGTGTCGGGGCACAGGCGAATCCGACTTTTCAGACTCTTGGTATTGAACCGGTTTCCTGGGGGGGCGGTAAAGCTGTTCTGAAGATGAACGTGACTCCTGCTATTCATAACGGTTCAGGGTTTATGCAGGGAGGATTTTATGTGATTCTTGCTGACGAGGCAATTGCTCTGGCGATTTTTGCGGAGCTTGATGCGGAGAGCGGGGCTGCGACGATTTCAGAGACGACGAACTTTTTCCGCGGCGTGAATGAAGGTGTGATTTACGGAGTTGCACATGTTGTTCGGAAAGGAAGGAGAATTGTGTTCGCCGAGGGAGAGGTGCGGAAGGGATCTCCCGACGGCGAGCTGTTGTCAAAGACGATTGTGTCCTATACGATGACGAAGGCATAACCAATCAATTTTTTTCGGAAAGGCTTGTCACTCCTGCGTAAATAAATATGAGAACAAATATTGGCGCAAGTATCATTGCATATATTCCCCACCCAAGCAGAGCCATTGCGTTGATGCCGGCCATATGCATGTAGCGTGCGTACCAGCCTCCGCCAAACGCGAGGATCACTGCTGCTATGGTGAAGATGATTGAGAGTTTCTTGGTGAGTTCGACACAACGCGTTTTTGGGAATACGGCAAGAAGCAGGTAACAGATCAAGGGGCTGAAGAGGCACAGCATCATTGCGGATAGCAGCGATAAACCTGACGCGTTGAGGAGAACAAACACGGCAAATGCTGCTGCTATTCCAATGAAAATGTAAACGAAGTATTTCGATGCCGGTTTCATGTCCCGGAGATAGAGGTATGCTCCAAGGCAGGGGAGAAGAAAGAAAAGGATGACGAAAATAGTCTGAGAAACTCTGCCGAATGAGTCATAGTACGGGATAAAGATCGCAAACTGCGGCAGGCAGATCAGGGACGCAAGGATAATTCCCATCTTTGCCTGAAGATTGTCTGACATATTTTATAATAATCTTCAACTCTATATATTTTTTATGAGCAAATCCTCATCAGATCAGTCGCGGGTGATGAACTCTTCTTCGGCAACCGGTTTTCCATACCGGTCTATTTCTCCGCGGTAAATCCGTGTGGAGGATACAGCTTTTCCGTCATCAGCAAGGACGCACTGGATCTGATACAGATCGACCATGGGTTTTCCCATCTCCTTTCGTTTGCGGTTGATCTCGTTTCCAACCGGAAATGTTTCGTAGCTGACGACAAGAGCGTCAAAGTCCTGAGTTAAGGCACTGCCGTACTGATCATACAGCGGTTCAATCTCATAGGTTGCGGCAAACTTCTGCTTCTCAATCCATGCGGTGAGTTCATTGAACCGCACTTCGTAGCTTCTGACCGGATGCTGTTTTCGTGCAGCAAACGGATCAGCAGAAAGACCGATTACCACATGGCCTCCGCTGCCCGCAGTGGTGAATGCCCGCCGCAGCAGCAGCTGGTGTCCGATGTGGAGGGGATCAAATGTCCCGCCGACCATGACTTTCATCTGGGGTTTTGTATGGGCTGAGAAAAGAAAAGGATGTTGGTACTGCTGAATAATTTTTGAAACGCGAATAAACGCGAATAGCACGAATAACGCGAATAGCGCGAATAAAAAAATCGCCAATGGCGATTTTCAAGAATTTTCAGACTTGATTATTTTTGGAAAATTTTTCCATTCCAAAATATGATGACTATTTTTATTATTTGAAAAATCGCCATTGGCGATTTTTTATTCGCGCTATTCCGCGAAGCGGTGAGCAGGCCGCAGGCATGCGATTCGCACTATTCGCGTTTACTCGCGTCTCGAAATATTCGGAATATTTTTTATCCGCTCGGACCGTAATTGATATCATGAAAAAGCATGTTGTGTGTGGAATCCTCTGCTTCTGTCTGATCGCCGCAGTGATGATCTCAGGATGTATCGGAGTTCCTGATGCTGAAAAAAAACTGATCGTCGTTGGCATCGGAGAAAATAATCCTCCGTACGGATATCCTGATGAAAACGGCACTTATGTCGGTCTTGATGTTGAGTCCATCGAATGGATCGCCCAACAAAACGGCTATGACATTGCCTACATGGGGCTGCCCTGGACCAACATCGTCAACAATGTCGCCAACGAAACAGTGGACATCATCTACTGCGGCCTCACCATCACGCCTGAACGAAACGAGATCGTTGACTTCAGCGACCCCTACATGATCGTGAACTTTGCAATCGCTGTTCTGCCCAACTCCTCACTCACCAAAGAGGATGTCCTCTCCGGCAATGTTTCCATCAGCACACAGACCGGTGGAACCTCTCATGCATGGACCGAGAAAAATCTCAACGAAACCGGCATCCTTGGCAAGGGAAACCTCAGGCCGCAGGCAACCATTGATGACGCATTTGCCATGCTTGCTGACGGAAAATGTGACGCAATAATCTATGACGAGGTCACCGTGAACTCGTATGTTGCAAAAGGACTTGCAAAAAAAATCGGTGTGATTGAAGTCAACGAGCTCTACGGTGTTGCTGTCCGCAAAGGAGACAACGAAACCTTGCAGATGATCAACAAAGGCATTGCTGATCTTCAGGCTTCACCCAAATGGCAGGAACTGTTGGACAAGTACGGTGTCATTCTCTCCTGAACGTTTGGCGCCGGAAAAATTTCTGACTTGGTGAGCAGAAATTTTTCAAATGAAAAAAATAATTTTTTTTGGTGAAATTTTCGTGCCATCTCCTGCGGAAATGTAATTAGGGAAACCCGTCCAATGAATACCACAAACAATTTGGAACTCCCATGCATACCATCACACGACACATAACCGATCTTCTCCGCGGAGTCGCCATGGCAGTTGCCGACAGCGTGCCCGGCGTTTCCGGTGGAACGATCGCATTCCTTCTCGGCTTTTATGAGAAGTTCATTAACTCTGCCCACAATTTCCTCATGGGAACAAACGAAGAACGAAAAGCTGCATTTCCTTTCCTTTTCAAACTCGGTATCGGCTGGGTCGCAGGATTTTCGGTCTGTGTTCTGATCCTCTCAACTCTGTTTCACACGTATATCTATGAGATAAGTTCAGTTTTTATCGGTCTCACGCTGATTGCTGTGCCGATTGTGATCATAGAGGAGAAGGAGTACATCAAAGGCAAATATCTGAATCTGATCTTTACGGCGATCGGTATTGCTGTTGTGCCTCTTTTAATGATGCTGAGTCCGGCTACCGGAGGGAGCGGGGTTGATCTGACGCAGGTGTCCATCGGCCTTGCAATCTATCTTTTCATCGCGGCAATTATTGCGGTGTCCGCCCTCGTGCTTCCGGGAATTTCAGGTTCGACCCTTCTTCTTATCATGGGTCTCTACATTCCGCTGATTTCTGCGGTCAGTGCGGTGATGCATCTGGATTTCGCGTATGTTCCCATGCTGATTGCGTTCGGCCTTGGTATGATCGCAGGTCTTGCCATTAGTGTGAAGGTGATCCGTCACTGCTTTGCCTGCTATCGGCCGCAGACGATTTATCTCTGTATCGGTCTTTTGATCGGATCGTTGTATGCAATCGCTCTCGGTTCAACGACACTGGCCGAGCCGATGCCTGCGATGAGCTGGCAGACGTTCAATGTTGGTTTGTGTATTCTCGGTGCGGCGATTCTTGCGGCTCTTCAGCTGCTGAAGAAACGTACTGAGAAAAATGTGAATATGAAACGCGAATAACGCGAATCGCATGCCTGCGGCCTGCTCACCGCTTCGCGGAATAAAAAAATCGCCATTGGCGATTTTTAAAAAATATTAAAATTATTTATTTTGAAAAAGATCTCTTCGCTCAAATATACCAACGAAATTTATTTTTTTTTTGAAAAAGATCTACTCGTTCAAATATACCAACGAAATTTATTTTTTTTATTTGCGCTATTCGCGCTATTCGCGTTTCAAAAAAAAAATTATTCATCCAGCGTCGCACGAATCGCACGGCGGACACTCTCTTCCGAAGTAATCCCCGGCATCCATCCGGTCGCCTTCAGCAGATCAACAGACAGCCGCATCATCGGAACATCGCCGACCCATCCGCGGTCGCCGCCCGTGAAATTGAACGAAACATTACGAAGACACATCTCCTCAACAATCAGCTCCGCAATCCGCCGCACACTCACCCAGTCCTCAGACCCGATATTAAACACATTAAAAGTTCCCGAAGAAACCGTTGGCGCATACACCATTGCAGCAACACAGTTTTCTACCGCAAGATAGGACTTACTCTGCCTGCCGTCGCCGAGAATCTCCAGCTCCTTTGGATTCTGCTGAAGCTTCTGCACAAAATCATAAATCACCCCGTGCGTACTCCGTGAACCGATAATATTTGCAAACCGGTACACCCACGCCTTCATCCCATACGTCGCCGCATACGCAGAAATCATCGCCTCGCACGCAAGCTTACTTGCCCCGTATATCGAAATCGGCACCATCGGCGAATAATTCTCAGGCGTTGGAATAACACTCGCCTCACCGTAGACGGTTGAAGTCGACGTAAACACAATCTCCTTCACACCATACTCCTTCATCGCCTCAAGCACGCGAACCGTCGCGGTCACATTATTATTATACACCTCAAACGATTTTCTTGCTGACCCCCGCACATCAGGATCAGCCGCAATATGATACACACGGTCAGCGCCCGCAAGAGCATCCTGCCAGCCGTCTTCCAAAAGATCAGCATGGCGGAACTCGGTCAGAGCGCCGATATTTTCCTCAAGATTCATCATCCGGCCGGCAACCATCGAATCGATAACCGTAACCGTATCCCCACGGGAAAGGAGGAGGTCAACCAGATGCGAGCCGATAAAACCCGCCCCACCGGTAACAATACAGTGCATACAAAACTATTCGCGCTCAGCAGAGATTAACTCCGCGATTGTCCCGCAAACCAACCTGCCACATTCCCCACAAATGCGATAACCAGAAACGCCAGCGCATACACCAGAGCCGAGACATTATAGTAAAGATACACCGTCGGCAGAAACAGCAGCGCCACCAGCAGAGAAAACATCGGATGAAACGCAGAAAAAAATCCGTAAAAAAATCCTGAAGCAAAACAGATCAGCGGCAGAATAATTAAAAGCATTACCATAAAAAAGCCGGTGTCTCCCCCAAAAGTGGGGAGAACATAAAACGCAGCTCCGCAGACAAGCAGAAACGGAAGCATCTCTTTTACTGCGGAAAAAAATTTCATGATTCAGACTCTGGCAACAACAAGTCCGGTGTTGTCAACTTTTGTTTCAACCGCTATCTCAAGACCAAGCTGGGATACGATCGGCTGCATCTCGGCAGCGGTTTTTTCCGTAACCACACAGATCGACGGACCAACCGAACTCATTGCCACAAACTCAAGACCTGCGTTTCGCAGAGCATTCATGTGACTGTAGAGAACAAAGGTGTGGTGCTGGACCTCGGCACGTTTGGAACCGCGGAACTCAATCTCCCACATGGTATCACCCATCTTTTTCAGATTGTTTCTGGCAAGAGAAGGGATCATGTCCATCATCAGCATGTAGGCTTTGAGTTCGCGGTCGCGGTAGTCAAGAGTTCTCGCACGATTCATGAGAAGCGTGAACTCTTCGAGACCTGCGTTGTCATCCTCAGCATGAATTCTTGGAATGAGGACGAAGACGTTTTTGTCCTCGGCGAACGGGTGGTTGTAAACACGGGTCAGCCGATCGCCAACAAAGGTCATGCCGCCAAAAATACTTGCGGCAGAGCCTACGCCGGTTTCAAAACCGAACGCGACTTTGCCCTCTTCTTCGGTCTCTTCCACATAATTGTGGCCGATGACCATTCTGACATCCTCAAGGCTCAAGGGACAGCCGACCGCTTCGTTCATGGCGCTGACAACCGCAGTTGCGACTGTGCAGGTCGAACCAAGGCCTACATGTTCGCGGCCTTGATCGGCAGTTTTGATTACAAAGCCGCCGGTGTATCCGGTTACTGCTTTGAATGCTGCGACGAGGTGTTCGATGAGAAGTTTGCGGGGCGAGTCGATGATGACATGTTGGTCCGTGCAGGAGACGGTTGCTTCCGAATAAATCCGGAGGGCAAACCCGAGTCCGCCGCCGCCGGGAGTTCCGGGGCTGAACCGGTTCATGTCAAGAACGGAGAGGTGGATGCGTGCCGGGGCACGGGCTATTATGGTGTCTCCTGTCGGGTATGGTTCTTTTGCGACGGTTATGTCTGCAGTGTGCAGGCATTCGCCCGGATAAAAAGAACTGAACTCATACTCAACGAGATCGAGATCTCCACCCCGAATCTTCATGATGGTCATAGGTTTTTCCGGGTGTTATGTAGCGGCTGAAAAAATATAATGGTTTGGTCTGTTCCAGGAACGTTTCGTGGAGAGGCACCACTGATAAAAGCGACAACATCTCAACAAACATACTGAACAGAAGAAAAAAACAACGACGTCCCGGCTGGGACTTGAACCCAGGTCAAAAGCTCCGCAGGCTTCTAGGATATCCTCTACCCTACCGGGACATTACACCTATGTGCTCTAATACATTAGAGCAGCAGTGATATAAACCCACCGTTTCGTATTCTAACCCATTCTGTGAAAAAATTAGATACTGATCAGAATACTCTTCGGCTCGGTAAACTCATAGATGAAATCAGTACCATTTTCCCGACCGTATCCAGAATCCTTGGTGCCTCCAAAAGGAATTTCCGGTGGAAGGACCAGATGTTTGTTCACCCAGACAACACCGGATCTGATCTCCTCGGCAGCAGTATACGCAGTCGTAATATCCTTTGTCCATATCGACGCGCCAAGCCCGTAGGGAGTACTGTTGGCAATCTCGATTGCACTCTCCAGTGTCTCAAACACAATCACCGGCATCACAGGACCAAAGATCTCTTCACGCACCGCGTCAGGTGCTGCATCCGCAATCAGTGTCGGAGCATAGAAGTTACCTTTTCCTTCCAGTTTTTTTCCGCCGCACACAATCGTTCCAGCTCCCTCATCGACAATCCTGTCCACTGCGGATGCAACAGTATCACGCTGGTCGGAATTATTTAACGGTCCCATGTTCACCTTCTCAAGACCGTTGCCGACCGACAGTTTCTCAATTGCTGCTTTTGCTTTCCGCACAAACTCGTCTGAAACTTTTGCATCAACCAAAATCCGCTTCGCTGAAGTACAGACCTGACCGCAGTTGTAGAACCGGTTGCGAACAGCTCCGGTAACTGCTGCATCAATATCAGCATCTGCTGCAACAATGAACGCATCATTTCCGCCAAGTTCCAATGTCAGCCTCTTGAGTGCAGGAGCTGCGGCAAGAGCGACCGAGCGCCCGGTCGCAACAGAGCCGGTAAAGGAAACATGCCTGATATCAGCATTTCTCACCACCGCATCTCCGACAACTGAGCCTGAACCGGTCACCACATTCATTGCGCCGCCGGAAACTCCGGCATGAACGAGAATTTCCGCAAGTCTGAGAATGGTCAGCGGAGCGGTGTCTGACGGCTTTGCCACGACCGCATTCCCACAGGCAAGAGCAGCCCCTGCTTTCCATCCGAAAATCATCGCAGGCATGTTCCAGGGAACGATCGCACCACAGATGCCGATGGGTTTTCTGACGACGTTCATGTACCCGTACTTCGGAAGAGATGCAGCGTTGCCGCGGATGCTGCCGGTCATCGATGCATAATACTCAAACACGTGAGCGGTTCCAAGAATCTCATCCTTTGCTTCGCGCAGCGGTTTTCCCTGCTCGGTTGTCAGGAGTGTCGCAAGCGAGTCGGCCTCGGCACGAATCTGTGCTGCTGCGTTTATCAGGATGCGGGATTTATCCGCAGGACTGATGTTTGCCCATTTCGGCTGATCCGCTTCCGCCGCATCAACTGCTGCCAAAACATCGTCTGCGGTTCCGGCAGGGATGGTATCAATTACGTTTCCCGTCGCCGGATTAACAATCTGAGTGCGTTTTCCCGAAAGACTTTCGGCTGCCCTGCCGCCTACAAACATCTGCATAGTACAGGTATTATATTACGACAAAGAGGTTTAGAGGTGATCATCATGGCAAAATATCGTATTGCCGCCCATGGGATTTGTCGATAAAGTATACTCTCACAAAAAGATTTAGTTGGCTTTTTTTCAGATAAAAATAATTAAATTATTTCGCGGTATCACAGCTCCTGCGAAGCAGTGAGTACGACGGGACGGCATGTGGAAAGCACGCATTCCGTGGGAGACCAGAAATTAATAAACAACAACACGTCACAAACAAGGCAAACAAAAAAAAGTATTAGTAATACCCAAACCCGCGCTGGATTGTGCGGGTATCATTGAAGGTCTTGGTGAAGGATGAATGGAACTCGATTTGAGGAACCGTCACCCCAAACTCATGCTCAGGATACCAGTAAGTCTTATCGCCGTAACTCATACCAACGTTCGTAACAGATATCTTTGCCATATCATTATCCACATACAGGAACGTAATCTCCTGACTCTGTCCGCTGCCTGACGGCGGCGGGTTCAGAACTTTAAGCAGCCGGTTTTTGAGATCCTGCTTACCGAACAAAAACACCAGAAACGCAATCCATGGATCAATCGAGTAGTTGATCGTGTAGACCGCATCAACTCCCTTGCTTAAATCCACATCAACCGAGTCCACCGTAATGTATCCATAGTGATTCGTGAGAGCGGCATTCTGAAGCAGGATAAGTTTTGGCCCCGCATCCGCCGTATCATTCTCAATCGCAGCTGCAGCGCCTGCAAACAACGGCAAAACCAAAAATGCCGCAACCAAACACATGGCAACAGTACGCTGTAGCTTCATGATAATTCTTTATTGCACTCTTTATCAATATCTTTTCCTATGCAAATGGTATTGTCATGAAGTCCTGCCTTGCACAATAACAGTCACAGGAAGAGAGGGACATCCACAAAAGCATCAACATCGAACAGACCACGCGGCGTAATCTTCAGATGAGGAGTCACCGTCAGCGACAGAAACGACAGATGCACAAAAGCACGAGGGAACGTACCCGTGCGATTCAGATGCGAAGTCAGCGCATCAAACCTCTCAAGAAGAACCTCAACCGGCTCGTCTGTCATCAGTCCCGCAATCGGAAGAGGGAGAACAGTCGCCTCATCCCCGATCACAACAGCCATCCCGCCGCCGGCATCCGCAACCGCATGAACAGCTGCAAGAATCTCTGCATCAGTTGCACCGACAGCAATAATATTGTGGGCATCATGCGAGATGGACGCAGCAATTGCTCCCGCATGAATCTCAAATCCCTTCACCAGCCCAACAGAAAAACCGCGGCCTGCATACCGGTCAACACAGACGACCTTTTGAACACCATCCATCCCTACCGGCGCATGAATATTCTGCGTCACAATCTCTCCAAGAATCAGACCGATAACCCGAGCAATCCCCGAAACCGGCAGAGTGAGATCAGCGGCTGTCGGGAACCGGCAGTCAAACTTCGGCGAAACAAACGCTGCCGATGCGGATGGTGTAGAAATTTCTGATGCTAAAACACCGCACTTGTAAACCTGAACAACTCTGAACTCAGGTGAATCAGCAAGGACACAGAAATCAGCGAGACGTCCGGGCGCTATCAGACCGCGATCATGAAGCCCGAAACACTCTGCCGCAGAAAGGGTCGCCATACGAAGCGCCAGCTCAAGCGGCATACCGGACGCCACCGCAACGCGAATACAGTGATCGATCGAACCCTCGCGGACAAGAGAGTCAACATGACGGTCGTCGGTACAGAAACAGCAGCGGGACACCGTAAACGGCGTTACGACAGACGACAGCACCGCAACATCCTTTGCCGCATCACCCTCACGCAGGAAAATGTACATGCCGTGCCTGAGTTTCTCCCGCGCCTCCTCGGCAGCGGTACACTCATGATCGGTTTTGATGCCGTGCGAGATGTACTTACACAGATCCTCGCCGGTCACGCCCGGAGCATGACCGTCAACATGGTCGAAGAGTTCAAGCTTTGCAAGAACCTCGGGATCGTCATGAATAACACCGGGGAAATTCATCATCTCCCCAAGCCCGAGAACGCGGGGATTGCCCACATACTTTTTCAGGTCATCAGCGGTTACCACCGCTCCGCCAATATCAGCAGGAGTTGCCGGAACACAGGAGGGCACCATGAAAAAAATATCATTCGGCGCGTCATCTGCGTCACGGATCATAAAATCAATGCCGGCACAACCGCAGGCGTTTGCGATCTCATGCGGGTCGGCAACAGCGGTCGTTACTCCGTGGGACAAAACCGCACGCCCAAACTCACGGGGAACAAGCAGCGTGCTCTCGATATGTACATGCGCATCAATGAGTCCGGGAATTACCCGCGCACCTTTTAGATCGGTAACCACATCGCCGGCAAGCTGATTGCGTGCGCCAACTGAGATCACGACACCGTTCTCAACGGAAAAAGAAACTGACTGCCACTCTCCTGTGGAAGGTTTGAACAGGAGAGCGTTGTCAAAGATATGGATCATACTACCTCAAAATTTTTGATAAATGCCGCAAGCCGTGCGGATCCTTCATCTCGTTCCCTGACATAGAGCCGGACCGAGTAGGAACCGGGGGCAAGGTCGATGGGAAACTCACATACTTCGCGACCTTTGGAGAAGGTTTCTGCAAGTGACAGAACATCACCGATCTGTTCGGAAGAGAGCAGATCATCTACCCGAAATATTACACACTGAACCCAGACATCCTTTGGTTCGCCGTTGTACTGAAACGCTGCTACCAGATGTCCATTCTGATACACAGGATCCTCAGCGTCCACCAAAGCTCCCCCTGCCGTGATAATGATGACTACAAGGAAGCACACTATTATACCTGTCAGAATCAGTACGAGCTGTTTCATAACTCTTGGATCCGATACAAAAATTATTCGTCGGCGCGTTCGATGACGACCCGTATTATATCGCCGGTTTTCAGACCATGACCTTTGGGGACGTCGATGTTGAACCAGAGTTTTCCCTGCTGTGACATCAGGCAGTCCTTTGATCCTTCAATATCTGCAACGAACTCTATGGTTTCGACAATCTCAGCAATCTTTTTTCCCATAGATAAAAATGAGAAGAGAAACTTAATTAAGGTATTGCCTCGCCTTGACCATCCATGTGGTGCTGGTGGAGTAGCCCCACTGAACAATTTCCAGTTCCATGCACTTCTCTGCAAGAAGGGCAAGGTTCGTGCCTACCGCACGTGATGAGATGCCAAGCTCTTTGGCGATATATTTTGCTTTGAAAAATCTGGTGCCTGAGGATACACCGGCTTTCAGATAGTTGATAATCCGCTGCTGTGTGGAGTTGTATTCTGTTGTCTGTAGCTCCAAGTCACTTACCATAAGTAAGTCTTTGGTTTGAATACATATAAATCCTTCTTGTTGATTGGGAAATCATGATGAGGCAGGCATCCCCAGAAATTGGGCTATGAAGAAATACCGCAGAAATTTCGGCAGTTGCGAGACGTTACTTTGCGTAAGGATCAAAAAAGAAAGTGGGGAAGTATTTAGACTATTATTTTGTTCGTTACCATCCAGGTGGTGCTATTTGAGTAGCTCCAGCGCTGAATATCCAGTTCATCACAGATCTCGGAAAGGATGGCAAGATTGGTTCCGACCTCCTTGGAGGAGAGTCCAAGGTCTTTGGCAATGTACTTTGCCTTGAAGAAACGGCTTCCTTTTGCCACGCCGGCCATCAGATATCCAAGGATCCGAGACTGGGTGTCGTTATATCTTTCACGAATTGTTTTAGGTTCGGTCATAGTGACTTACCTCATGTAAGTATAGGATGTTTTACATAATAAAGGTAGTGCTTGGTACACAAATTTTTCTCTGGAAAATCGCCATACGAAGGTAGTTACGAAAAAAATTGCAGTTATTGTCTCTGAACTCTTCAGAGTTAATCTACTGGGAACTCAGAGATCTTTTCAATCATTTTGGCAATGACTTCAGACCGCATGCCTTCGACAAACTTGATGCTGCCGACGACAAGATGGCCTCCGCCGGAGATGCCTGCGCCCGGCATCTCGTCACGCATGGACCGAACCATCTGAGGGATGTTCATTTTCACGCCGCGGGAACGGATGACCGCAAAGTCCGGGCCAAGACCAAGGGTTACGACCGGCTGGTTCACATAGCGTTTGCAGAGGATATCATGCACTTCGCCGGAGGATTTGCCCGGCGGCGGGAACGTGAACCGGTGGGCAAACATCTCAACATCAGCAAGGAACAGATTTGCACCGGATGAGAGTTTCTGATCCTTGACATGCGGCATCATAGTGCTCATCTGATCCTCGATCGCTGCGTTTGCTTCGGTGACGAGGAGAGTCACGAGACGGTTGTGGCGTTCGGGAGCGTTGTTAAGATTCAGAATGTCTTTGACGATCTCGCGTCCGTCGTTAAATCTGAGCCAGTACTGCTCATAGTCTAACGCAAGAGCCATGTCTTTGCATTCGTCGCGGGTGTATTTTCCTTCAATTAAAGCAAGGTATGACCCGAGTTCAGGAGCCTCGCTGCGGTCGGCAACGCCTGCAACGCCCGGCAGGTGGAGAATTTTCTGTTCAACAGCCGGATTGATCAGGCGGGCAATCTCGGTTCCGAGCATTCCAGCGGTCACCCCAAAGTCGCCGCCGACATGGTACGGGTTGACGTGGGCAAGCAGATACTTGTCGATGGTGTCGTCAGGGTGGTGGTGGTCGGCAACGATGACGTCAAGCTGATAGACCTCGGTCATCTTGTAGGAGGGCATGTCCTCTTCGGTTGAGCCGTTGTCCATCAGCAGGATCAGCGGGAGTTTCTGACCGAATCTGACGTTGTCCTTCAGCATCATGTCAAGGTCGCGGGTGACGTCCTCAATCTCATAGAACGGTGCTTTGGACGGTGAGCGGCGGAAGAGGAAATTGTCCTGATCCGGGTCGCCTCCGTTGTCGCGGATGAACTGGAGGACTGCGGTTTCAACGGAAACTGCGGCACAGATACCGTCAGCGTCTGCGTGGTGACGGAGAATGATCGGCTGCTGGGTGAGGACCGCGCGGCGGATAATTTTTGCGAGTTTGCGCATCTCAGGCCACAGGGCTTTGAGAACGTCACTGTCAATGAGCGGCGCAACTTCTTCGGGAGGTTCAGCGCGTGCTTCAAGAGCTTTGTTGATGCGGGATCTGACCGAGTCTGCTTCAGCTCCTTTGAGGACATGCATGTCGGAGACTTCGATCTGCATCTGGTTGTTTCTGCGGGTTGCCTCGCCGAAGATTCGGACGATGTCGCCGAGGTTTACTTCTGGGTAGGAGCGAACACCTGCTTCAGTGAAGGCTGCGGCGTCTTCAACGCCTGAGTCATCACAGACGGTGAAGATGGTGGGACCAGACGTCTGTTTGATCTGCACAACGTCTGCTTCGATGGTGACGTTTCTGCCAACCTTGTTTTTGAGGTCGGAGAGACGGGAGAGGGTGATCTTTTTGGTGACCAGCTGCGTGTCATAGCTCCCTTCAGGGATGTCAACCTCGCGAAGGTCAATGTTGCCGTTCGGGCGGATCTGATTTACCTGTACGAGGATCTGATCCCGTTCTTTTTTGTCGCTTTTGATGTTGCTTTTATGCAGCAGTCCTTTGACGCGGTCGTTTAAGAGAACAAACGTGCCAAACGTTGCGAATCCCTGAACTTTTCCCAGATATATTTGGCCTTCTACGATATCATCCACTTCACAACCCGGGCCAAGCCGGTATACCATGTTATTATCCATTTTTTGGTTACTCCGAATCTTCAAAGTCTTCTATTTCGTCGGTGTCTGCTCCGCAGAGACCGTACAGTTTTTCTTCTCCGTCACGTCTGCCCCGGGCAACGAGTAGGTCGCCTGCATACAGGCATACATTGCGTCCCGGACGGTACGTCCAGTGGTTGCCGTGTTTGACGGCAAAGATCACCATGCCGGTAACGGTTCCGACATGGGATTCAGCGAGGGATTTTTTGTCAAGAGGGGACCCCTCATGAACAGATACCCATGAGATTATTTCGTCCGATTCACGGACGATTCTCTTGATGATTGGCGGGACGTCAATCTCACGGAGAATGACGTCGGCGATGGAACCTGCAGCGTCGGAGATGGATTCGGCAAACGAGGACATGTAGAGCATGCCGCGAAGGCTTGCAACATCGTCGGTACGTTTTGCTGCTTCGAGGGTCCAGAGGTCCAGTTTAAGCCGCATTTCATCAAGCTCTTCTTCGAGTGCCATGACTTCGTTGGCGAGGTCCATGTTTTCGTGAAGAAGGGCGGTATAGGCAAGTCCGACAGAGAGTTCGCTGATGTTTTTCATCTCGATCATGAGGGCCGCAGCCCGGTCGAGATCGCTGATCGCGGCTGAGTCGCAGCATTCGTCGTCAGGGACAGGCTGACCGGCCAGTTCGCAGAGAGCTGGGAAGCCATAGTCCGGTCCGCGGCCGACGAGGACGTCGCCGGCACGAAGTACGGCATGTTTGTCAGGGTCATAGAATCTCTGACGCATGCGCCGGATCATGATGATCCGGATGCCGGTTACGGACTGGAGTTTGATGTCTCCGAGCCGTGCGCCGTCAAGGTCGCTTGCGGCACCAACGACGACACGGTGGGTGGCTTCTTCTGCTTCCGGCAGGGCTTTTCTAAGGTTTGCCGGAAAAGAAACGTTGCGCATGATGCTCTTAGCAATGTCCGCGGCCTGGTTTGAGATCCGCTGAGAGGCTTCTGCGAGCTGCAGAAGACCGCTCATTGGTTCGGTCTCTTCCAGGCGGCGTACGCTCATCATGCTGGTGATACGCGCCTGATAGACGAGGTCGTTCATCCGTTCTTCGAGTTCGATGACTTCGTCTGCAATGGCGTTGCTTTCAAACAGCACCGCTGAGTAAGCCAGATCAACCATCAGTTCCGAGATGTCCTTCATTTCGACTAAGACATCTTTGAGGTTGATGGGTTGATAGTCGCGATCCATCATGCCTTACTAGTATAATGAGGTTTTCTGACTACTTAAGTCATGGTTTTGAACGGGGTCATTTTTCTTTCAGTGTCGTCCGTGGCATTATCGCTGAGTCGCCCACGATTCACATGCCTCCGGCCTGCTTACCGCTTCGCAGTTTCGCGGGAACACACGGAAAAAATATCACGGAATTTAAAAATAATTAGGAATTATCGCGGCAGTGAGCCTCAACGTATTAGATTTTATTTCTCCTTGGTTTCGTTTGAGTAATATCGGTGGTCATGAATCATGAATCATGAATTGATCACACCATATCAAAAAATCAGATTGACCGCCCGCGTCCCTCCTCTCGCACGAGAAGTGACGCTCTCCCGCTGTCTTGTTGTTTATTTATGGAACTAATATAATATAAACCTGCACAATTTCCTGATTCAGAAAAGAAAAAAAGAAAAAAATACCGGTCTCACTCATCCTCTGGAGCAGTGATCAACTCATGATTCATGATTCATGATCATGATTCATGATTCATGATCATTGACTCACGCACAACTCAGTGAAAAACATAGACGAAATCAGAAAACAACTCATTTCCGTGAAATTCCCGTGGGCGGCTCTGCAATAACACCGCGGATCACAAACCACAGGATCAACAATCGATGAAAAAAAAGATTATTTCATCACCGCACCGACATTGGCACCGTCCACGCCCCGGGCGTACCGTGCCAGCCAGCCGCTGGTGATCGTAGGTTTTGGCATTACCTGAGCCTGACGACGCTTCGCAAACTCCTCATCGCTCACAAGAACATTGATCTTACCGGAGGGGATATCGATCAGAATCGTATCTCCTTCCGCAACAAGACCAATCTCTCCGCCTGCCGCAGCCTCAGGGCACACATGACCGATCGAAGCTCCGCGGCTTGCACCGCTGAACCGACCGTCCGTAATCAGCGCAACAGACCGGTCAAGACCCATACCCGCAAGAGCAGACGTCGGATTCAGCATTTCCCGCATACCGGGTCCGCCTTTCGGACCCTCGTACCGGATAACAACCACATCGCCAGACACAATCGTACCAGCATAAATCGCAGCAATCGCTGAGTCCTCTGAATCAAACACCCGTGCAGGACCGCTGTGAACAAGCATCTCATCAGCAACAGCACTGCGCTTCACCACGCAGCCTTCCTTTGCAATGTTGCCCCAGAGAACCGCAATACCGCCTGTACTGCTGTACGGATTTTCGATCGGCCGGATAACGTTTGGATTCCTGTTTGTGACTCCGGCAATATTCTCGCCAAGCGTCTTGCCGGTCGCAGTCATAACCGACGTATCGATAAACCCGCCTCTCGCAAGCTCAGCCATCACCGCAGGAATACCGCCCGCAGCATCCAGATCCTGAATATGCGTCGGTCCTGCCGGAGCCAAATGACAGAGATTCGGCGTTACCGCACTCACGGAACTGATAACCGAAAGGTCCAGCGAAACATTCGCCTCATGAGCAATTGCCAAGAGGTGCAGCACACTGTTCGTACTGCATCCAAGCGCCATATCACTCGCAAGAGCATTCTTGAACGCCGCAGGAGTCAGGATTTTTCGTGCCGTGATATTTTTCTCCACAAGCTCCATGACCCGCATACCCGCATGCTTTGCCAGCTGAACTCGTGCAGCCATCACCGCAGGAATCGTACCATTGCCGGGGAGAGCAATACCGATCGCCTCAGCAAGACAGTTCATACTGTTCGCCGTGTACATCCCTGCACACGACCCGCAGCCCGGACATGCATTGTGCTCAATCCGGTTCAGATCAGCGTCCGTGATAGCATTCACTTTGCGTGCGCCGACCGCCTCGAAAAGTTTCGACAGACTGATCTCATCCCCGCCTTCAACACCCGCAAGCATCGGACCGCCGCTGCACATCACCGCAGGAATGTCAAGACGTGCCGCAGCCATAATCATGCCCGGCACAATCTTGTCGCAGTTGGGAACAAGCACAAGACCATCAAAGCAGTGCGCCATCGTCATCGTCTCAACACTGTCAGCAATCAGTTCGCGGCTTGCAAGCGAGTACTTCATGCCGGAGTGTCCCATCGCAATACCATCGCAGACGCCGATTGACGGAATCAGAACAGGTGTTCCGCCTGCCATGCGGACACCGGCCTTCACCGCTTCAGCAATTTTGTCCAGATGAATGTGACCCGGCACAATCTCGCTGTACGCAGAGACCACACCGATCAGCGGACGGGACAGTTCCTCCTCCGTATATCCCATTGCGTAAAACAATGAGCGGTTCGGTGCCCGCTCAACACCGCGGGTCACCGTATGGCTTCGAAGCTCCATCGCACTCACTTCTTTAACCAGCACATCATTTTTCTGAGTTTTGCGCCGACCTTTTCCACCTGATGCTCAGACTCGAGCTGGCGGGTTGCAAGGAACTTTGCACGGCGGCCTGCACGGTTCTCCGTGACCCACTCGCTGGCAAACGTTCCGTCCTGAATCTCGCGGAGGACTTTTTCCATCTCCTTTCTGGTCTCGTCAGTAATGATGCGGCGTCCGGTCCGGTAGTCGCCGTACTCGGCGGTGTCGGAGATTGAGTAGCGCATGAACGAAAATCCGCCTGAGTTGATCAGATCCACGATCAGTTTCATCTCGTGAACGCACTCAAAGTATGCCATCTCAGGTGCGTAGCCTGCCTTAACGAGCGTGTCAAAACCTGCCTTCATCAGTTCGGTTACACCGCCGCAGAGAACAGCCTGCTCACCGAACAGATCGGTCTCGGTCTCTTCACGGAAACTGGTCTCAATGATGCCGGCTCTGCCTGCACCAATTCCGCAGGCATACGCAAGAGCGTACTCGCGGGCTTTGCCGGATGCATCCTGATGGATAGCAATTAAGGATGGCACACCGCGTCCTTCGGTGTACTGGCTGCGGACGGTGTGTCCCGGTCCTTTGGGGGCGACCATGATCACGTCAACGTTTGTTGGCGGTGCGATCTGTTTGAAGTGGATGTTGAATCCGTGTGCGAACATCAGCACATTGCCTTCGGTTAAGTTCGGGGCAATCTGGGAGGTGTAGATGTCGGCCTGCTGCTCGTCAGGGACGAGCATCATGATGAGATCAGCAGCCTTTGCAGCGTCTGCGACCTCCATTACCTTGAGGCCTGCTGCCTCTGCTTTTGCTCTGGATGCTGAGTCTTTTCTCAGACCTACCACCACGTTTACGCCGCTGTCTTTGAGGTTCTGAGCGTGTGCGTGTCCCTGGCTGCCGTAGCCGATGACAGCCACGGTCTTTTTGTCGAGGAGTCCTAAGTTGCAGTCTGTGTCATAGTACATTGTTACCATAATATTCACCTTATTTTTTAATTCCGCGTTCGAGGGCGGTAATGCCCGTGCGGCACATCTCAATGATGTCGTATTCGCCAATCACTCCAAGAAATGCGTCGATTTTACTCGGCGCGCCGGTCAGTTCCACAATCATGCTGTCGACCGACAGGTCGACAATGGTGGCTCCGTAGATATCGGCAACCTCACGGATCGCACTGCGTTTTGATTCGTTTGCTGATAGTTTCACGAGCAGCAGTTCCCGTAGAAGGGAACGGCAGTCGTTGAGTGCAAAGATGTCACGAGTCTCTTCGAGTTTGCGGGTCTGGCTGATGATCTGGTTGATAACCGCTTCGTCGCCGGAGACGACGATGGTGATCCGCGAGATATCAGGATCGTTTGTCGCAGATACCGTGAGTGAGTCAATGTTGTAGCCGCGTCTGCCAAAGAGGCTTGCAACGCGGGCCAGAACTCCTGAATGGTTGTCCACGAGAACGGAGAGTACTTCTTTTTTCGTCATCTGCAATCACTTCGTTATCATGTCCCGGACAGTGCCGCCGGCAGGAATCATGGGCAGGACTTTTTCATCTTTGTCAATCAGGCATTCTATCCAGATCGGTTTGTTGTCGGCAAGCGCTTGCGTAAACGCTTTTTCAAACTCGGCAGGGGTTCTGACGCAAACGCCGGAGAGTCCGAAGCCTTCGGCAACTTTGGCGAAGTCAGTCTTACGCTCGGGCGAGGTGCTGGAGTAGCGGCCGCCGTAGAAGACGGTCTGCCACTGCCTGACCATGCCGAGAACGGTGTTATTGACGATCACGGTAATGATCGGCAGGTCATAGCTCACTACCGTACATGCTTCGTTCAGATTCATATGGAAACTGCCGTCGCCGGTGATGTGGACCACACGGCGGTCGGGGTTCGCAATTTTTGCGCCGATTGCAGCACCGTATCCAAATCCCATGGTTCCCAGTCCGCCGCTGGTTAAGAACGAGCGTGGCTGGGTGCGTTCGCAGTACTGAGCGGCCCACATCTGATGCTGGCCGACGTCGGTGGCGATGATGGCGTCTTCTCCTGCGAGTCGTGCGATGGTTGATACGATCTGATGCGGACGAAGAACTTCGCTGCTGTCTTCAGGGACATAGTCCTCGGTCTGCCATTTGGTAATCCGTTCCCGCCACTCGGTGTGTTCTGCTGGTGCAATCATCGGCAGCATGGCTGCGAGGATTGCGCCGACGTCGCCGATGAGGCTTGCGTGGGCGATCACGTTTTTGCTGATTTCGCTTGGGTCGATGTCGATGTGGATGATCTTTGCATGCTTTGCAAACGCAGTTGTGTTGAGGGCGACGCGGTCGCTGAATCGTGTGCCGATCGCAATCACGAGGTCACTTTCGTCAATGGCTTTGTTGGTTGTAAAGCAGCCGTGCATTCCAACCATGCCGAGGTTCAGGGGATCGGAGTCTCCGATGACGCCGGTTCCCATAATTGTGTGGCATGCGGGAATGTTTGCGGTATGAATGAGGTCGGCGAGGACGACTTCAGCGCCGCTGCTGACTACGCCGCCGCCGAAGTAGATGATCGGCCGGGCAGCTTGGTTGATGTCGTTTGCTGCGCGACGGATGTCGTCTGCTGCCGGCAGGGCAGGCTGCGGAATTACCACCGGACCAAGCGGTTCGAACTCGGTTTTGGCTGCGGTGACGTCTTTGGGGATGTCAACGAGAACCGGACCACACCGTCCGGTCTGGGCGATTCTGAATGCATCCCGTAGAACGTCTGCCAACTGTGTTACGTCCCGCACAACGAAGTTGTGTTTGGTTATGGGCATGGTGATTCCGGCGATATATACCTCCTGGAAACTGTCGCGCCCGATGAGACTGGTTCCAACATTGCCGGTTAGTGCAACGAGGGGGACGCTGTCCATGTAGGCGGTAGCAATTCCTGTAACAAGGTTGGTTGCTCCGGGCCCGGATGTTGCAAGTACGACGCCGGTTTTGCCGGTTGAACGTGCGTATCCGTCAGCCGCGTGAGAGGCTCCCTCCTCGTGGGCTGTCATGATGTGACGGATTTTGTCACGGTATTCGTAGAGGGCATCGTAGATGTTGAGAACCGCTCCTCCGGGGTATCCGAAGATGGTGGTGGCTCCCTGTTCGATGAGAACTTCTGCGATGATCTCTGCACCAGTTAGTAACATGTTCTTTTCCACTGTTTAGTTCCGGGTACCGTCCCGGACTAATCTTTCCATTAACGCAAATGGCCTAAGACGTTAATCCTTATAGATATGTGCGTGTGTGTTGAAATAGCTTTGGAAGATGGTAGGGAAACAGGGAAAATATCCAGATAAATCTGTTGAAATAATCGGATAATAGTGGTTCTCTGGTGTGATTTTGAGACGGGTTGTCTCGCTTGGAGTAACCACAGAACTTCTATTGAAATAACCATGGATCACCTGTCTTTGTGAGAGACAGGACGCAAAGTGCACCACCAAATTTTTTTGGTTTTTTTGGTTTTTTTCCTCTCTGAAATGTATCGGTATCCGAATTGTTAATGTGTTAGAAATAAAAAATAGATAACGGCGAATTTATCATGCAAACAGAATACTGTGAGTTATGTGGTGCACCTCTCACCAAGAAGGGCAGACTGGTGCAGATTGAGGGTGCCAAACCAATGAAGGTTTGCGATAAATGTGCCAAGCTTGGCACAGAGGTCCAGGCACCAAAGCCTGCAGGCGCCGGATACGGGAGACCGACGCTGACGAGGAAACCTGCGGCCGCCGGTTCCGCTCCGTCACCCAGTCGCAAACGTGATATGTTTGATTATATTGAAGGGGATGTGGTGGAGGATTTCGCAAAGCGGATCACTGCGGCACGTCAGGACAAGGGGTATTCCCAGAAGGATCTCGCTTTTATTCTGAAAATGCAGGAGGGCGATATCAAGAAGCTTGAGCGCGGAGACCGTGCGCCGACCGAGGCGGAGCGTACCAAGCTTGAGAATGAACTTGGTATCCAGCTTCTTGATTCAGGCAGTGATGCAGACGCGCTTCAGCAGGGCGGTGTTCCTGCAACGACGCTGGGCGATGTGCTGCAGGTTAAGAAGAAATAAGCGGACTGTTTCAAATGGCATCTCCACTTATTCTTATTAATTTTAAGTCGTACCGCGAGGGTGCGGGAAATAATGCCGGTCAGATAGGGACTGCGGCAGAGCTTGTGATGCAGGAGTCGGGAGTGACGATCGGGGTTGCGCCGCAGTTTACGGAGCTTCATCCGTTCTGTAAGCATTATGAGATTCCGGTGTATGCCCAGCATATTGATCCTGTTGAGGGTGCGTTTACGGGACGTGTTCCTGCGTTTACGGTTCGTGCGGCAGGTTGTGTCGGGTCGCTGATTAATCATTCGGAGCGCAGGTTAACGATTGCTGATATTGAGGCAACGGTTGCTGCGGCAAAGTTTCATCATCTGGAGTCGGTGGTCTGCACGAATAATGCGGCGGTGTCGGCGGCAGCGGCAGCGTTTGCGCCGACGTATGTTGCAATCGAGCCTCCGGAGCTGATCGGTTCAGGCATTTCGGTTGCTACGGCAAATCCTGAGATTATTGAGAGCTCGGTTGCAGGGGTGCACCGGGTGAATCCTGAGGTGAAGGTTTTGTGCGGGGCAGGTATTCAGTCAGGCGAGTGCGTGAAAAAGGCGTTGTCTCTTGGAGCGGACGGTGTGCTCCTTGCGTCGAGCGTGGTGAAGGCGAAGGATCCCGAGGCTGTCCTGCGCGATTTAATTTCAAAGATCTAATGTTTGCATGATTTTATTGGGGATTTCCCCTCGAATACTTTTTTTTGGTAATGTTCGTCAGTTATCGTATTTCAGCCCACGGAACACACAGACCACACGGAAATTTCACGGAAAAACATCACGGAGCAGACGTGAACATCACGGAATTCACATTTGAAATAATATTTCTGTGATGTTCACGTCTGCTCCGTGATGTTTTTCCGTGTGTTCCGTTTTTCCGTGGGCTGTCGAACTCAAACAGCAAAAAAAAAATTATTTGCGCATCTGTACAATCAGATACGCTGTGTTCTGCGCAAATTTCCGCATCGTTGCGATGCCTTCTGCGTCGTCAGCAACCGTTCCTGCTGCATGGCCGAATGCAATATTCCAGTAGCTCGAACCCGGAACAATCATATCAGAGATGAAAAACATCATCAGCATCTCCTGTAATGTTGCCGAGTGACCGCCGCGGCGTGCGACAACAACCGGGCCGCCGACTTTTCGAGACAGCCAGTTGCCATTTACCCGGGCAACCATCGCAACGCGCTGCAGGAGATTCATCACATCCCCGCGTGCGGTTCCAAAGTAGACCGGAGCACCGACAATAAAACCGTCAGCTTCGCGAATATCAGGGAGCATCTCGTTTAAACCGTCCTGCAAGGAACATTTGCCAAGCTTTGCACACTGACCGCAAGCGATGCAGGACTGAATCGGATTTCCGCGGAGCGAGAGAATTTTTGCGGTGAGGCCTGCCGCTTCCAGCTCCTCTTTGCATACATTCAGCAAAAACTCCGTGTTGCTGTCTGCACGCGGACTTCCTGAGATTAAAACTACGTCTGCCATTATGAGTACTTGTTGTGTTTTTGGGATTATCAATCCGCCACAATATTACAGAGGGATTTTGCTCCGCATGCATTCAGAGGATTTTCATCCTGAGTCGTAAGTCGCAACTCGTAAACTAACTACCAGGAAAAAGAAGGATCAATAATTTTTCCAACTGCCCCTACTTTTTCCCCTCTGCAATTACTCAGCTGTATTGATGTTTAGTGAGATAAAATAACAACAGGACTGAGTTGTTGTCATATTTCGTTGCGAAATGTGGACATGAGCCCGCTCTTTTTGAAACTGTTATCAGGATACGAGTTGCGAGTGTTGATTTGCGAGTTACGATCACAAACCTTCTCAAACACCGGACAACCGCCAAAGCCATTTTTTTCTCACAGCGCACACTACTACTATAATAGACATGTACTCAATATCCACCCACTGTCTCCATGCAGAGTCCCTTCACTCAGCCCTCGACAAACTTGTCCCCTATACCAAAAACGTCGAGATCATGAGCGACGGCCCGCATCTGTTAACCGATACCAAACTCCTCGAATCCTACAGCTTCAGGTACAGCATTCACGCTCCCTCACGCGGCGTGAACATTGCATCCGTTCTTGAACCCATCCGCCGTGCATCAGTCGAGGTGATCGCCGACACCTTTGCCCTTGCCGCAGAAGTTGACGCACCGGTTGTTGTCCATCCCGGCTACTTTGCCTGGGAGTACGAGTATGAACTTGCCGAACAGCACCTTCGCGCCTCCCTCGCACAGATTCGTGCCGAGTCCATTCAGTACGGCGTGACCTACTTTATTGAAAACATGGGCAACTGGGGCTACTTTTTCCTCAAAGAGCCAAAGGACCTCCCCCTGCTTGACGGTGCCCTCTTCTGCCTTGACGTCGGCCATGCAAATGAGTGCGGCAACCTTGACCGGTTCCTCCCGTCCTCCTTCGCCCACGTGCATCTCCATGACAACGACGGCAAAAGCGACAGCCATGAGTCAGTTGGTAAAGGAACCATTGACTTTGACGCGGTAATGAAACGTGTCGCTGAAAACAATGTCAAGACTCCGGTCATCGAGGTTGAGTCCTTTGACGGAGCACTTGAAACCCTCGACATCCTCACAAAACGTTATGGATCCTAAACACATGGTAAAACTTACCTGGGAACAGCGGCTGATTATTGCGCTTATCTGCATATCCGTCATCGTCTATATAGTAAAACTTCTCGTGTTCGGCGACGACGGCGAGAGCAACACGCTCTCCTACATCTTCAACAGCCTCGGGTTTCTGCCGATCAATATTCTGATTGTAACGATCATCATCAACCGGCTTCTTTCAATGCGGGCAAAACAGCAGCAACAGGAGAAGATGAAGATGGTTATCGGTCTTTTTTTCTCAGAGATGGGAGTGCGGCTGCTCAGACTGATTACTGCGTCAGATTCCAACGCAGAGGAGATCCGAAACATCCTGGCGGTGCACAAGGCATGGACGCCCGGGGACTTTTCCCAGGCAAAGCAGCAGCTTGCCTCCTGCCGGTTTACTGCGTCACCTTCTGCTGCAGATCTTATTGAGATCCGCGGTCTTCTTGAAAAGCATCATGAGTTTCTGCTCAGATTGATTGAAAATCCTGTTCTTCTTGAACACAACAGTATCTCAAAACTTTTACAGGATCTTTTCCACCTTGGTGAGGAGCTTGCAAGCCGCGGAAATATTGCTGATCTTCCAAAGACCGATATTGCACATCTTGCGGGTGATGTGAACCGCGTCTATCCGCAGCTGACCTTTGTCTGGCTCGATCACATGGAGTATCTTGCGGCAAACTATCCGTATCTGTTGTCGCTTTCGATCCGAAAAAGTCCGTTCACGCCTCAATGCGATGTGGTTGTTCGCGAGTGAGTATCAGCTTCAAAATAATTAAAACGCGAATCGCATGCCTGCGGTCTGCTCACCGATTCGCGCTATTCGTGCTATTCGCGTTTATTTCGTGCTGAAGTCCAGCCGGTCCCACCACTTCGTAGCAGGTTTACCGGCGGTTTTCTCCTCTGCTTCCCGCTTCTCCTCAAGATCGATCACATGATGCATGACCCGCACCTCTTTTTTCAGCTCGTCCATACTCCGCAGAAGCAGATCCACATTCTTCTGCATCTTAGCAAACTCCTTGAAGTCACGTTTTGGTGCGGGCGGCATTTCCCCTTTCTGCTCGGCCTGAAAGAGGCCGGCCTCGATCAGCCTGAGTACTGCCTCATTGCGGTCGATCTCCTGTTTTTTTGCAAACAGATCGATTCGTTCCGACAGTTCAGTATCCAGTGTGAATGATAACCTGAGCGCCATCTCTCCTCACATAGTGGTTGGGTGCCGGACACTGATTTAGTTAACCGTTGAGAGCGCAACAATCCGCTCCACATCAAGACAGCCTTCCAGATGCCGTGCAAGGACCGCATACGGATCACCGGCATCTCCGGCAGGAGTGTAAGAAACATTCTTTTTCCCGGCAAGATAGCCGACAAGCGCATCAACCGCTCCGGCATTTGCAAACAGTCCGTGCATGTAGGTGCCGAATATGAGTCCGGTATCATCAACGCATCCCTCATCCGTGAACGCGGGAGTTCCTGCAACACTGCTTTTGCCTGAGTGTATCTCGTAACCTGCGGCAATGTTCATTCGGGAAAGGATTGGCCCCTGCCCTTTTGAGACCCTTTTCACCTGACGGGTGATCTTGTCATAGTGATCAAAGATGGTGTGCACAGGAAGGAGGTTCAGCCCTTCGTAGTCTGCAATGATCTCACCCTCGATCGCGTTGTCGAAGATGGACGTCCCCATCATCTGATATCCGCCGCAGATACCGATCACCGGTTTTCCGGTTTTTGCATAGGCGACTATCTGATCTGCAGCGCCAGATTCTCTGAGCACTGCAAGGTCGCTGACCGTGTTTTTTGTTCCGGGCAGGATGACCGCGTCATATGCGTTGAGCAGTGTTCCCGGCTCAACGTACTCAACTGCTGCTGCTTCTTCAAGTAAGGAGAAGTCGGTGAAGTTTGCAATGTGAGGGTAGCGGATGATGGCGATTCTGATATTTTTTTCAGCAGGTGTTTTGTCTGCAAGTGAGAGTGAGTCCTCTTCCGGGAGTGCGAGTTTTATCCATGGCACGACACCAAGCACCGGTACTCCGGTGAGCTCTTCGAGAATTTTTTTTCCTGATTCAAAGAGCTGGGCATCACCACGGAATTTGTTGACAATGATTCCTTTCACGAGAGGGCGGACATCGTCGGGCAGAAGGGCGATCGTTCCATATATCTGTGCGAATACTCCTCCGCGTTCGATGTCACCGACAAGGATGATTGGTATCTGCAAACGTTTTGCGAGCTGGATGTTGGCGATGTCGCGGTCGTAGAGGTTTACTTCGGCAGCTCCTCCTGCTCCTTCGACGATGATGTTGGTGTACTCGCGTTTCAGCCGGTCGTATGCCTGGACTGCTTCACCAAGCAGGTATTCGGTCTCTGTGTAATAGTCGGTGATTTTGGTGTCCTTCCAGGGTTTTCCAAGGAGCACAACCTGCGAGACTGCATTTCCTTTGGGTTTTAAGAGTACCGGATTCATGTCTGCGACCGGACGGGCGCGGGCTGCGAATGCCTGGGTTGCCTGGGCGATGCCGATCTCTGCTCCTTCTTCGGTGATATAGGAGTTCAGGCTCATGTTCTGCGCCTTGAACGGTGCTACAGGGATGCCCCGGTCGCTGAGTATGCGGCAAATTCCTGCGGTTATTGAGCTTTTACCTGCATGGGAGGAGGTTCCGAGGACCATCAGAGACATGAGATACTCGTTTGCGGTGCGGAAAAATAATTATTTGGTTTGGGTTTGACACAGGTTTGTTTGGGTTACCCCAAACAAAGCCACATAAAAAAATCCCCATAAACGAAAATCGAACTTATGAGAAAAACAGAATTCAAAAAAAAATTATTTCCTCTCTTCGAGGAGTTTACGGATTGCCGCAACTTCAGCAATGAGTGAAGCCATATCGGCGTTGGCCGCTGGTTGTGCCGTCACCACCGGTGCACCACCGGTTGCCGCAGGGCTTGGGGCAGTGCCGCGGACGAAGTCCATGATGAGTGCCCGCAGGGGTTCCGGCTCTTCGATACCTTCAAGCGAGATCTCCGCAGACCCGTTCGTTCCCGAGTATCCGGCAGTCTGGATTTTAAGATTTGAGATCCCGAAAATTCTCATAACCGGGCCCTGGACAATGTCAACATTGGTGATTCTGTTGTAGGGAACAATACCGGTTTTGCGGAACCAGACACCACGCTTCCAGGTCATCTCGGTCTCGTTGAGATGATAGACGACCGACTTGTAGTAGAGAACAACCCATACAAGTCCGAAGATCAGACATGCGATGAGAATTACTGCTGCGGCAATGGCAATGGATGCGCCAAGACCGAATACGTCGCCAATGAACACCCATCCCAAACAGAGAGCCCAGATGAAGGCTATAAGTAAGATCGTGGCGATTGCGAGGTAGGGCTTGTACTTCAGTGAAGGTTTGAAGTCTTCTCCAAGTTGAATCATTATAGGGATACGTCGTAGTGAGATGAGATAAACTTTCTTGAAAGTCTGGTCTTACCAGATTGGTAAAAATGAGTGATGCATAAGACATGCATCAATTTTTTCGCATGAGATTATCACGCAGCTAATACGTAAATCCGGACGGCATGTACATACCCCCCGCTGAAGAGTAGGTGTGCGTCTCACCGGTTTGCTTGTCAACAATCGTGTAGTGAACTACCCCGTTTGCATCAGTGGTCCAGGTCATGGTACTGCCGTCTTCAGTGACCGCAGTTCCTGACTGTTGGTTTCCAACAACACTGGAACCGTCAGTTCCCTGATAGTTGACATCACCGCCCTTACTTCCGGTGACAGTAGAGCCGTCGGTTGTTTTTCCTGAATAGGAACCGTCAGGGTTGACCCATGCTTCATTTCCTTCCTCGTCAACAGCGTAATGGGATCCGTCAACATTCTGGTAGACCGTAGTCCCGTCCTCAGTGTATACCGGAGTCCCCACAGAAGGAGTTCCCACACAACCAGCGGAGGCAACCAGCAGAACAATACACACTATCAAAACAATCAGCAATCGCTTCATACATGAGTATCTTCTTGCTATGGGGTATATAGTAGTTCTTATGAAATATTCAGAGTTCGCATGGCTTTTTCCAAAATATTTCAGCACAATAGTATATCAATATCAAAATTCAACCTCATTTGAATCGATAAAATCAAAAATAACGCAGTGTGCATGAGGACATCTCTTCTGAAAAAAACATGCGCGAAACATTGAACAACAGAAATCAGGAAAAGTACGGTGACTCTGTTCGAGGGCCGAGAATATTCATCTCTTTTCACGACCCATACATACACATGAAATTCTCGCGGGAGATCGAACTCAGGGGTCACATCGTTGACTCAGGCATTCTTGCCAAAGTAATGGACTGCGTTGTTGAGTACAACGGAGACTTTGAAACCGAGGAGTTCAGCCTCGGTCGGCAGAAGACCGACCCGAGTTACGCCCGCATGCAGATCTCCGCAAAAACTCCCGAAGAGCTCACCCAGATCATCAGCGAACTCCGCAGGCTTGGTGTACTCGTCACCGGAGAAGAAGAGGTCACTCTCCAGAACGTCATCAAAGCAAAAGTAGCTCCCGAAGGCTTTTACTCCACCACCAACCACCCGACCTACATTCATCATGATGGTGAATGGATCGCTGTTGCCAATATGAAGATGGATGCACTCATCCGCGTTGATGCCGCAACGAAAACTGCGTCCTGTGTTGTACAGGGAAAACTTCTTCCAGGGGACAATGTCGTTGTCGGTGAAGAAGGTGTCCGCGTCGATTTCCCCGAACGTCCCCGTGAGATCGGTGTCTTCGAGTTTATGGGAGGCGAGGTCTCGTCAGAGCGGCCCAGCAAAACCATGATCCGCCAGATCGCAAAGGAACTTCTGCAGATCAAACAGTCAGGCAAAAAAATCGCACTCGTCGGAGGGCCTGCGATCATTCACACCGGAGCTGCGGAGGCCGTATCTGCTATGATTCGCGAAGGATACATCAATGTTCTCTTCGCCGGCAACGCTCTTGCAGCGCACGATCTTGAGTACAGCATCTTTGGAACTTCGCTTGGGATGGACCTCCGCACCGGCGAGCTTGTCAGCGGCGGCCACCGCCATCACCTGTATGCTATCAACAAAATCATGGACGCAGGTTCCATCTATGCGGCGGTCAAAACCGGCATTGTAACAAGCGGCATCATGCATGAGTGCATCAAAAATAATGTTCCGTTTGTCCTCGCAGGGTCCATTCGTGATGACGGCCCTCTGCCTGACGTCATCCAGAATGTGATTGATGCACAGGATGCGATGCGAAAACACATCCCTGAGCTTGGTATGGTTTTAATGGTTGCAACCCTCCTGCACTCGATTGCGGTCGGTAACCTTCTCCCCTCCCACGTCAAAACCATCTGCGTCGATATCAATCCGGCGTCTGTCACGAAACTCATGGACCGCGGGACATCCCAGGCGATCGGTATGGTCAGTGATGCAGGAACGTTCATGCCCCTCCTCCTTGAGGAGCTGCGTGCTCTCTCCTCTGCATAATTTAAATGCAGCAGCCCACGGAAAAACAGAACACACGGAAATATCAACATCACGGAGCAGACGTGAACATCACGGAATCCGAAAACAATTCATTTCCGTGATGTTCACGTCTGCTCCGTGATGTTTTTTTTCCGCGAAATTTATGTGTGTTCCGTTTTTCCGTGGGAGACTCAACGATAATGCCGCAGCCGCCCCATCGATACTACCGCATAACTCACCACATTTATCAGCAATGAGTATCAACTCATATCTGTATGAATCCTCGAACGGTGGTGCTCTCAATAACTCTCCTCCTTCTTTTCTGCGGTCCGGCCTGTGCAGGAGTTGCCATGGGTCCCTATATTACCCAGACAACCGAAAATTCGAACGTCATCAGTTTTGTAACCGACAACATCTCTGAAAGCATCATTGAGATTCAGGGTTGTGATGCAGTCAGCAGTCAGCCTGCACGGTATCATCATGTGCAGATTGAAAATCTCAAAAAAGATACTCAGTACCTTTACCGTGTCACCGCTGACGGAGAAACCACTCCCTGGTACCAGTTCAAAACATTTGGCAGCGACAAAATCACCTTTGCCGTCGTCGGCGACACCCAGCAGATTGTCAACGAAACCACCAACATCCTTGAGTTTTCAGAAACAAAACGACACGGCCTTATTGCATCAGAGATCGCCTCAGCACATCCAGACATCGTTATTCACACAGGAGACCTCGTCTACGACGGATCCGTATATGAGTACTGGACCGACTTTTTTGCAGCAGCCGACCCTTACATCCACAACGTCACCTTCATCGCAGCGCCCGGAAACCATGACATCCCCTACATCACCTACAGCCTCTGGCATGATCTCTTCGGCGACCGGTATTACACCGCTGACGCTGGTCCCGTCACCTTCATCATCCTTGACACCAGCGTGAAAATCCGTCCCAACTACTACCCAGACGACGTCGTTGTCCTCCCCGACATCGATACCCAGCTCGTCTATCTTGAGAGTGAGCTCGGCACATCTGAAGGCAGAAAAATTGTCATTTTCCACCAGCCGCTCTTCAGCTCAAACGACCCTTACCGCCAGCAGGTAACCGATGCACAGCGCGAAAAAATGCTGGAGCTTTTCGATTGCTACAACGTGGACTTCGTCTTCGGCGGGCACGAACACTGGTATGAGCATTATCTGATGAATGGTACTCATCACATCATCGCAGGAACCAGCGGTGCTGCCATGATACCGCAGGGAATCGCACCCGCACGCGAGTTGAAAAACTCCCAGTATCACACCCTCGGCTGGCAGCTGTTTGAAGCAACCTCTGATTCAATCACCGGCAAACGGCTTATCGCAGCAGACATCAGCCCTGACAATCAGGATGTCCTGAAGATCTATCAGTCAGCAGTCGCAGAAAAATACCGTGTCGGAAACCCTTTTGCGACAATTTTTGCCGCATGGCAGAAAAAATAGATTATTGTGTTAAAGGCATGTTCCAGGAAAACTCGTTTTCCAGAACATACTCCCACTCTTCTCTGCAGGAACAGCCTTCGTCCCACACCTTCTGCAGCTCGGACTTGTCCGCAGACAGTGAGTAGGCATTGATTGCCGCAACGATCTCCTTGTCGCAGGTTCCGCAGTTGTGCGGTCCGCGGCGGAATCCTCCACCGACCGGATCGCATGCAACCGGCACGTTTGCCTCCAGCAGAACTTTGACCGCAGACCACAGATACGGCGGCCGGAACGATCCGCGCTGCCAGTACTGCTCAACCTCTGTTCGTCCCTGCACCGTGCACAGGTTCATCGAGATCATATCTGCATAGGGCGCTGCCTCGGCAATCGATGTCTGCATATCTAAAAGTGCCTCGTTCTCGGTTAAAAACAACGGCTTCATCATCAGATATGCTTTCACGCCGACACCTGCTTCATGACACACATCTGCAGCGCGGATGAAGTCTGCGAAGGAAAATCCTTTGTCGATTGACTTTTCCCGGATGGCATCGTTTGTTGTCTCAAGACCGATCGCAACGGTCAGCGGATGTGCCTGACCCTGATCCAGCGTTTTGAGAAAACGTGATAAGGCCTCCTCGGTTACATACTCAGCGCGTGACTCGGCAATCACCGGTTTTCCGGCAAACAGATTTCCAAACGAGTCCAGGACCTCAAGCGGCACCTCATTTGGGTCGAACACACTGCCTGAGGTAAAGATCTTTCCAAGGCCATACTCCCCGGCCGAAAAATTTTCAGAAATCCAGGCAATCTGGGCATTCATGTGGGTGATAAGTTCATCACGCGACGCGCAGCTGTTGCGGTCATTTTTGTACCCGCACATCCTGCAGCGGTTCCAGCTGCACCCGCCGGAAAGAAAAATTCCGGTGAGCGACGGCAGGACTTCGCCGAAATATCTGTCCTGTCCCTTCCAGGACGCGAGCGGTTTTACGGATGCCAACATTCTCTGATATAATGGCATTGCAGTGGTTATCTTAGTTTGGTTGGCAGTGTCAACGGCAAAGACTATCTGTAAAGAAATTAACTAACTAAATTATGATTAATGGTACGAGAAAAACCCGTATTCTCCTTCTCGCTGCCGGTCTGCTGGTTCTGTTGTGTTGCGCAGGAACTGTGTCAGCGTACTCGTTTGATTTCATCACGCCTGACCCGCAGACCGCCACTCTGAAGATGGGGGTCGGATCCCAAATTGTTGTTGAGTGTGTAACGGATGCGAGTCTTGCTGGAACGACAAAGCGAATTGTGCTCAAAAAATCCGGGACATCATCGGGAACTGTTGACTCCAAATCAGTTGTCATCCAGTCCAATGGTCACTTTGGTACAACCTTTGACACATGGGATCTCAAAGGCGGCATGTATACAGTGACCGTTGAAGATCCAGGGGAGGACTTTGGCAGCAAACGTACTTTCTTCACCGTCCAGCTGGTCGATCGTACCAGTGAGCTGACCAGCACGTCACCAAGAGTCCAGTACTCTACCACTGATGTTGAGGTCTCCGGCAAGGCGAGTGAAACCGGTGCAAAAGGTGTTGAGCTGACGATGTACGAAGGCAGTGTTGTTGACGGCCGCGTTGTTTACGGCCCTTACTGGGTGGGAACTGATGCAAACGGCCAGTTCTCTGAAGTGCTCCCGGCAACCGGTGCAGGCATGTATCAGGTAGCAGTCAGAGATAAAGACGGCTACATTGGTCTTTTAACCTACACCCTGATGAGCGGAAGCCCGACCAGCTCGGTAACGGCCACAGCAACCCAGACATCCTCCGGTCAGACGCTGACGGCAAATGCAGTTGCATCCAAAGCAAAACCTGCTTACTTTGCCATCAAAACCGGAACCGGAACTTCGACCATCACCGCGTTCCGCGGAACCGACTGGACTCTTGAGTACACGGTCAACGGCGGAACCCCGATCAAAGTCAACGAAAAAGATGAAAACTCTGACGAGTCCTTCACGGTCACGACCAGTGATGCAAACGTGAATCTGATGGTATATCCGTCCAGCGGCGATGCGTCAGCAACAGTCTATATCAGTGCGAAGAATGTGGTCTCGCTTGCCGCAGATCCAAACCTTGCGAACACCTTCGGCAAACCAGGTGCTGACCCGTCCGCAACCGAAAGCCCGGTAGGAATCATCCTTCCGTTCCTTGGAGTACTTGCAGCGGCCGGCATTGTTCGCATGCGACGCACGTGAAACGACAAATCAGAACACAAATCTTTTTTTAGGCAGCATGCATACTATGTGTGGACTTCGATGCCGAGATAGTCTAGTCCGGAAAGGCGGTGGCCTTGAAAGCCTCTGGTGGTGACACCTCGGGAGTTCAAATCTCCCTCTCGGCGCTTTTACTGTTTTTCTTTATCGTTGTCTTTATCACTCTTCTTCACCAATATACCGGTATATGTGCATAGCAGTTCCCGCAGAAATACTGGAAATACGCGATGGAAATGTGGCTCTCGTTGACTACGGAGACCTTCAGCAGGAGGTCAGAATTGATCTCGTTGATGTAGCGGTCGGTGAGTTCGTTCTCGTCCACGTAGGTTTTGCTATTCAGCGCCTTTCCCGTGAGGAGGGTCTTGAGACCCGCGAACTGTTCAAAGAAGTCTACAAAGCAATGGAAGAGGGGCCGCAGCACCATGCATGAGTCCGGCATCGCATATGATATTTATGCGACCTCGAAACGTGCAGCCGAGGATAACGGCGCAGTAAAGGTCAAAACAATTTATGTGGATGTTGGCTCGATGGCGATGGTCAACCCTGATCAGGTTGAGTTTATGTTTGGAACATTCATCACCGATGACCCCCTGTTTGCCGGAACAAAACTGGTGTTTACTACCATTCCCCCAATCGCCGAGTGCGAGTGCGGTTACTGTGGCTCTGAGATATTTGTCTGTCCCACCTGCGGAAAACTGCCGCGTCTGGTGCAGGGCCGCGAAATTTTAGTGAAAAATATTGAGATCGATACCGAGGAGTAACAATGAAAAAGGATACTGAGGTCAACATGATGCATGGTGCGGGAGGGGAGGTCATGGGAGAACTTCTCCAGACTCTGACCGCATTCAAACACAATAATGCAGGCGGCATCGGTCTTGAGTCGCTTGACGACGGTTCAACATTTGATATCGGCGGAAAAACTGTTGTGCTGACCACCGACTCGCACGTGGTGAAGCCGATCTTTTTCCCGGGCGGCGACATCGGTCGTGTTGCGGTTTCAGGAACGATTAATGATCTTTCCGTGATGGGTGCAAGACCTGTTGCCCTGACGTGTGCGATGGTGATTGAGGAAGGGTTCCCGATTGCAGATCTGGAAAAAATTGTTGCATCGATGGACGAGGCTCTCGGAGAGTGCGGGGCTTCGATCATCACCGGCGACACAAAAGTTGTGGAGAAGGGGAGCCTTGACGGTATTGTGATCAACACCGCCGGTGTTGGCGTGGTGGACGCGGACTCGTACCTGATCCGTGATCGTGCTCTTGCCATTGGCGACAAGATCATTGTGTCCGGAACTCTTGGTGATCACGGTATGGCAATTGTTGCCTACCGCGAAGGATTTGATCTCGGCGATCAGCTGAAGTCTGATGTGGCTCCTCTGTACGCGATGATCCATGGCGCAGTGACAGCTGCACCAAAAGGTGCTGTTCATGCGATGAAGGATCCGACCCGCGGTGGGTTTGCGGCATGCATCAATGAGATGGCACGAAAAGCAGGAGTAAAGGTTGTGGTGGAGCAGGATGCTATGCCTGTTCGCGAGAGCGTTGCGTCCGCCGGCAGTCTCCTTGGAATTGATCCGCTGCAGGTGGCAAACGAGGGCAAGTGTGTGATGGGTGTTTCAGCAGATGCTGCTGACGCGGTGCTTGCTGCTCTGAAGAAGCATCCGTACGGCAAAAATGCAGTGATCGTCGGAGAGGTTGTGGAAGGATCAGGTGTAGTAATGCGGACACGTATCGGAGGCGAGAGATTTATCGAGCCGCCGATGGGTGATCCGGTTCCAAGGGTCTGCTGAATGACTGATCTGGTGCTGAAGTCTGCACGGCTGCCGGACGGCAGGATTGCAGATATTTCAATCGACCGTGGGGTAATCACTCATATTGGAAGCTCGGGGCCAGTCGATACGACGATCGACTGCCGCAGCTGTCTGTGTATTCCAGCGGCGATTGATATGCATGTGCATATGCGGGACGGGCCGCAGTCTGCGAAGGAGGACTGGGGGACGGGAACGCAGTCTGCTGTTGCGGGCGGTGTTGCGGCGGTTGTTGACCAGCCGAACACGATGCCGCCGATGGAGTCTGTGGAAAACTTTTCCGCCCGCGTCGCTCATGCACACGAAACAAGTTTCTGCCATTTTGCAATCAATGGTTCGGTTACGGAGACTGCTGATCTGACCGGTCTTTGGGAAGCAGGCGCTCTTGCGTTTGGAGAGATGTTTGCTGCTCCGTCAAGTTATGGGTCAGCACTGTCCCCCGAGGTAATCCGCTCGTCCCTTGTTGTCCTCGGAAATGCAGGTGCTCTGACAACGGTACATGCTGAAGAGGTTCGGCCTGGCGAGGTGCACAGTCTTGTCGAGCATGCGATGTTGCGGCCAGTTAGCGGGGAGGCGGCGGCGGTTGATCTGGTGAACTCTCTTGCTCCTGCAAACGCACGGCTTCACTACTGTCATATGAGTGGGGCCGCATCCATCGCCCGCGTTGTGACGCGGCCAGGGAACAGTTATGAGGTTACGCCGCATCATCTGTTTCTCTCTTTTGAGGAACAGGATCCTTCCAACACACATTTCCGAATGAATCCGCCTCTGCGGACGAAGGCTGAACGGATGGAGTTGTGGCGGATGTTTGAATCTATTCCGGTCATTGCCTCAGATCATGCTCCGCACACTACTCTTGAAAAGGCCCAGCCGTTTTCGACTGCGCCATCCGGTGTTCCGGGTGTTGAGACGATGATGCCGCTTCTGATGAATGCGGTGTTTGAGGGAAAAATTTCCCTTGATGCAGTTGTTGCAAAGACGGTCACCAACCCGTACCATATTCTCGGACTTGCCGCACCAAAGATTGCAGTAGGCAGTCGTGCGGACATTGCTGTGTATGCAAAGCAGCCTGAGAAAATTCTTCCAGAGCGTCTCCACAGCAGATGCGGCTGGACGCCGTATGAGGGAATGGCAGGAGTTTTTCCGGTGACGACTGTTGTTGGCGGAGTTCCTGCCTGGCATAATGGTGAGTTTTCCCGCGGTGAGGCTCTCTGGTTTGCCGGAAAGGGTAAATCATTCACTGCCCCATAAGTATACTGTGTCGATACTTCGGCATGTGTTAGGCCCCCGGGTGACGCATACGCAGTCGCGGAGAATGATCCACGGGACAACATGACATGCTACAGGCACCCCCCGTCCGGTCAAAGATCCACAAGGGACGGCAGCAGCCACCAATGAGTGTGATCGGTTAACGACGGGGGACATATATCCCTTTTGCATTGACATTTCATAGTCATTTGGTAGCCAAAACTCTATCATTTCTGAAACGGTACTGTTTTTTTATTGTGTGGAAACTTCATATTGTGTGCAAACGTAACCCCGCAGTGTCTCCGGTAATCGCAACTCTTCTTCTTGTTTTTCTTACAGTGCTTATTGCTGCTATTCTTTTGATTCTCTGTTCAGGTATGACGAACATATCCCTGTCCTCCCCTGAACCGGTTCCGGAGATACTGGATATTCAAAGCATTCATCATGAAAATCATCTGGGACAACTCACTCTTGCCAGCAGATTGTATGTAGTGCACAAAGGTCGTGAGCCTGAGCCCGTGTTTCAGATGCAGAATGGTCGTTTTTCTTATGTTATCAAAGAGTACGGCCCGATTATTCTTTCAGATTATCGTGCGGAAATTTACGTGAACGGTGTTAAGAAGAATGTCTTCATCTCAACGCTTCAGGGCAGTGATTTTATTCCTACCAGCCACTATGGTGTCAAGCTGCTTGGCGGTACAGGAGTTCGAGGTACCGAGTGGTCGTCCGGACAGTGGGCATGGATTGATCTTAAAGATCAGATGATATCTGAAGGAGATGTCGTCACGCTTGAAATCATCAGAAAATCCGATGGAAAAGTTGTTTCCAGATCCACGGAAACCGCACCGGAAATTGTCAGATCATAACCTCCCCACCTAATACTTTTCGGTCAGACAATTTATATGCGTCAAGAGTACATATCCTATTCATCTATGGTTACTTCTTACATTACTCATTTCAACCATGGAGGCTTACTTACATGTACTCACCTGACACTACCAAGTATCTCATTCATATTCATATTGAAGCAGAGGGGGTGGTCGAAAAACCCGACGTAGTCGGGGCTGTTTTCGGCCAGACCGAAGGATTATTAGGCGAAGATCTGGATTTACGCGACCTGCAGCGAAGCGGTCGTGTCGGCAGAATCGATGTGCAGATCATGAGCAAGCACGGAAAAACCACCGGCGAACTCTATATTGCATCATCTCTCGACCGTGCGGAAACGGCAATTCTTGCTGCGTCCCTTGAAACCATCGAACGGGTTGGCCCGTGCGTTTCAGTGATCAAGGTGCAGGGAATCGAGGATCTGCGGGCGATCAAACGCCGGCAGATTGTGGATCGTGCAAAGGAGCTGTTGCTTGAGGCATTCGATGATGTCGGCATTTCCACCAATGATATTCTTGCGGAGGTCCGCGAGTCCATCAGAGTGGAGAAGGTTTCTTCGATTGGCGAGGAACGCCTCCCCGCAGGCCCCAATGTCATGGACTCGGATGCCATAATTATTGTGGAGGGAAGGGCCGACGTGCTGAACCTTCTCAAATGCGGCATCAAAAACACGGTGGCTGTTGAGGGGACGAAGGTTCCCCAAACAGTCATTGATCTGAGCATCAAGAAAAACACGACAGTGTTTGTGGACGGCGACCGCGGAGGAGATCTGATTCTGCGTGAACTTTTGCAGGTTGCAGAGATTGATTTTGTGGCATTTTCTCCCCGCGGTCGAAGCGTGGAGGATATGTCGCGTAAGGAGATTGTGAAGTCTCTGCGCAACAAGATTCCTGCTGATACGCTGCGTGCACAGATTACACGGGATGAGCCGATTGCAGATATCATTCCTGAACTGATTCAGATTCATGATGCGGCTGCGGAGCTTGGGATGGTGCAGGCTGTCTCAGAGCCGGAAGTGCCCGAGATAATTCCGGCCCCTTTGTCTGAACCGGTGGTGCCGGTTCCCGTAGTTATTCCTGATGCAGTACCGCTGGTATCTGTTCCGATACCGGTTCAAAAGGAGTCCGCTGTTCCTGAGAAGGTGACCCGCTCCAGAAAAACGGTGACTCCCACTGAATCGGTTGTTCTGCAGCCCAAAGAGGTTGAGGTCCCGCTTGCAGCGGTCGCTGTGATCACCGGTGAGTCTGAACAGGCTGCTTTGCAGCAGAAGGAGGCCGGGGTTGCCATTGAACCTGTGATGGTTGTTTCACCGCAGAAGGAGATTGAGGTTTCACCTGTACCAGCCGCGTCTGCGGCCAAGGTGAAGCCTGCGGTACCGCAACCAATTTTGGTTGCCGAGCCAAGGACTGTCGGGGAGCATGCTGACTGGATGCGCCAGACCGGAAGGGCACGCGTTCTTACTGCAGAAGGTACTATCTACGGCGACTACTCTCTTGCCGAGATGCGTGATATCCTGCCGAAGCTGAAAGGAAATTTTGCCGGTGTGATCATTGATGAGGTGGTGAACCAGCGGTTTGTGGATACGGCAGCGGAAAAGGGAATGAAGTTTGTTGTGGCGAAAAACTTTGACGGCATTGTCCGGCGTCCTGTGTCTATCAGGATGGTTTTACTCTAATTTTTTTTTAGGGCGGCTCTGCCTCCCACGGAAAAACGGAACACACTGAACTCCACGGAAAAAAAACATCACAGAGCAGACGTGAACATCACGGAAATATTATTTTGAATGGTTTGTCTTATTATGATGCTCTGCCTTTCATGGAAATATATGGTCCCTTTCAGGAGTCGTTTCGGCATGTGATTCGTGTTCTCTACTTCAGTGATGGTATGAAAATATTTCTGCGACAATTTTTTTTTGAAAAATTTTCAGAATGAAATCGACTAATTTTTTTTGATACCACAATAATTCATTTCCGTTCTGTTCACGTCTGCTCCGTGATGTTTTTTTCCGTGTGTTCCCACGAAGCGGTAAGCAGGCCGCAAGCATGCGTCTCGTGTTTTCCGTGGGCGGAGCTGATCAAGTACAGACAGTGCCCTTCACAACCCACGCACTGTATAGAACTCACGTTCCAGCACCGCAAGCTCTTCACGCGTATTGATATTGAATGCAAGACCCGGCTCGTCAAGCAGGAGACAGAACTCCTCCTGCGCCTCACCAATCAGACTGCCGGTCAGTATGTTTACAGCGCAGGGTGTTGCCGCAACACCGCAGACTGTTTCACAGTAGCGGGGCTGCATGCCATAGGCCTCGCACCTGCTGACCGGTACCCAGGCTGAGCATGCAGGAAGCCCGTGCTCGGCATGTGCCGCACGGATGCGGCAGATAATGCTCTCGGTGAGACAGGGGATGTCTGCTGCCGAGGTAAAGAGCGGGCCCTCTTCATCGGTCATCTCCACCGCCTCAATGAGATCCTCCACATAGCCGGTTCCGGCTGTGTCAAGGAAGTCGATACCGTTTGCCCGGCACCAGTTTCTCGTGAACGGTGTTTTGTGCGAAGTGATCACAAGCGGTTCACAGTCAGCCGCGGCAAACGCATCCAGCACCCAGGAGATCATCGGCCGGTCATGCACCATCACCAGCGCTTTTTCCCCAAGCCGCAGGCGCGACCCTTCGCCGCCGGCAAGAATCAGCGCAAGCATTCCTCAACTGCCTCCAGCACCCGGAGATTTTTCTCCCTCGTCTCAACCGACACCCGGATGCTTCCTGGAAGACCAAACGAGGTGCAGTCGCGGACAAGAATGCCTTTGTCGATCATCGCTCTGGTGAAGTGAGCTGCGTCACGGTCAAGATGGATGAGAATATAATTGACTGTTGACTCTTCATACTTCAGCCCGAGGTCCCTCAGACGGGCATAATACCAGTCACGCTCCTCCGCAAGTCTGCGCGCAGATTCCCGTAGTTCATGATAGTGAGCGAACGCAAGTTTGGCATAATACTCGGCGAATGCGTTCACCGTCCACGGCGTGCGGGCGGTTTCAATTTTTGCGATAAGATCCGGATCGCCGAACCCGAACCCGAATCTGATGCCAGGCACCGAGAAGGATTTGGTCAGCGACCGCATCACGAAAAGATCCGGAGACCGCAGGTCCGTGATCGAGTCTTCGGGCTCGGAGAGGTCCATGAACGCTTCATCCACGAAAAGTTTTGTTCCATCGTGTGTGCAGAGCTCGAGTTCGGTCTGCATCTGATCTCTTGACAGGAGTGTTCCGGTGGGATTGTTCGGGTTGCAGATGAATCTGACCTTTGGCTTTTGGCCGTGCAACTGTCCGCAGGAACGGACATCTGCTCCGGCAAGTTCTGCCGAGAGGCCATACTCGGAAAATGTCGGAGGATCAATTCTTGCAATGTCACCGGTTTTGAGTAGGGTGTGGCAGTACACGCGTATGAGCTCCGCAGATCCGTTGCCGACGCAAATTTCATCCGTATTTCTTGAGAATACGCGTGAGATGCTTTCTTTTAGTTCAATGTAGCTGTCGTCAGGGTAGATAGAGAGGTCCGCGCAAGAGTAATCGACGGAAAATGCCGGAACATAGGGGTTCATACTTGCGCTCACGTCAAGAAATTCGTGGCCGAACGTACGCCGTAGTTCCTGGGCTTTTCCTCCATGCACAGCTTTTTTTGGAAAATTTCTCTCCATACTCTTAAATTCCTGCTTACTACTATCAACGCACGGGCATAAATACACTGCAGAAAGGCAATATTTCTTAGTTGATCTTTCTGGTCAGGCATCCATATCTATATATGGGAAGAGATTCAATTATGATTTGTCCAAAACAGGACGTCAGTCGAGTGTCTTACAAACGTCAGACAAATGTCAGACGAATGACTGACAATTGTCTGAATGGAGTTATGATGGACAGAATCACAATTCGTTTACCGCCGCAGCAGGTGGAACTACTGGAGAAACTTGTAGAAACTGGGGAGTTTCCTACGGTATCTGAAGCCGTCAGATACGCCGTAAGGGAGTTTCTCGCAGGCAGAAGTGAACGGATTATTCGTGAGAGTGACCAGGTATCCACATTCGACGTACGACTTTAATGTTAAAATTTATTGGGGTGTGAAAAAACATGCAGAGTATTATTAATGAGGCATTAAAAAATTCAGAACTTGAAAAGGGAATGCAGAAGACCTCCATCGTTGACGATGACGACATGCTTGGACAGCCAAGAATTGTGATCGTCGGATGCGGTGGCGCAGGAAACAACACCATCAACCGTCTGCACAACATGAAGGTTGCCGGTGCTGAAACAATTGCAATCAACACCGACAAGCAGCACCTGGACATGATTCAGGCAGACAAGCGTGTCCTTATCGGCAAGTCCCTGACCCGCGGTCTTGGTGCCGGAGGTTTCCCTGATGTTGGTCGCCGTGCCGCAGAGATGGCCAGACCGACGCTTGAAGAGATCTTAAAGGATGCAGACCTTGTGTTCGTCACTGCCGGTATGGGCGGTGGAACTGGTACTGGATCTGCACCGGTTGTTGCACAGATTGCAAAGGAACACGGAGCTATTGTTATTGCAATGGTCAGCTACCCGTTCCAGGTTGAGCGTGCGAGAATGCTGAAGGCAGAGGATGGTCTTGAGGCAATGCGTCAGGCAGCAGACTCAGTCATTGTTCTCGACAACAACAGACTGAAGAACTTTGTTCCAAACCTTCCGCTCGGTCAGGCCTTCTCCGTGATGGACCAGATCATTGCAGAGACTGTAAAAGGAATCTCTGAGACGATCACTGAGCCGTCCTTAATCAACATCGACTACGCAGATGTCCGTGCAATCATGAGCAAGGGCGGTCTTGCAGTTATGCTGGTCGGCGAGTCCAAGCAGCAGAACAAGGCTGAGAGTGTTATCCGCGACTGTCTTGCACACCCGCTTCTTGACATCGACTTCAGAGGCGCAACCGGCGGTCTGATCCACATCACGGGCGGTAATGATCTTACGCTCCATGATGCTGAGGAGATTGCCCAGCAGCTGACGTATGAGCTTGATCCGCACGCAGATGTTATCTGGGGCGCACGTGTCCGCAAGGACTTTGAGGGCAAGGTGTCTGTTATGGCAATCATGACCGGTATCCAGAGCCCGCAGATTCTCGGCGGCCACTCAGTGAACCTGGCATCCAAACCCTCTCAGTCAAGCGGCAGCGGCTTCAACTATGCCCAGTCTTCGTCCCCCGCATCACACTCTTCGTCAGGCAATGCTGCAACTGCACGCAGCGGTTCAAGCTTTGACTGGATCATGTGAACCAGGACAGCTACCATAGTTACACAAGGTTTCCATACATTACACCAAACGGCCCGGGAAAAAAAAACCCACACCAACCCACACTCAGATTCCCGGTGCCATCCCACGGAGTACAAAGGACTCAGATATTCCAACGAAATAAAATACTATAATTCACGCGGGGCAGGATTCACACTCAACTGCCCCGAATACCCCAACCCGATTCGGGGTTGGTCAGCCTCTTTTGTTTTTTGTTGTTTTTTGGTATCGTGTATTTTTTTCCGTTTCGCCCACGGAGCACACAGGACGCATGTAAATTCATCCCCTCCGACAGGTATAAATGTTAATCTCTCCATTTATTATAGGAAAGTCGTATATCTGAAAGGCAGAGTGCCTGAAGACAGACGGCAGAAAGTACAGGAGGTTGAATACCATTCGTTCGCTTGAGATCTTAGATTCGTTTTTGTGTCATTTTTCATGCAATTTTGTATTTGATTCCCGTCTTTTTCCGGTTATGTTTTCCACTCGAGTCAATCAGGCGGCTACTCAGGATAGGTAAGAACGTTGACCGAAGATCTTGTCGCAAAGAGAAAAACACTCCTCGAAGAGTCTGAAGAACACAAAACAAAGCGCAATGAGTTGAACGCGCAGGCAAGCCAGTTTGCCCGCGAGAGAAACGAGTTGAACAATGCAACCCGTCAGTATGTTGAGGATGCACAGAAGAATAAAGAGCTTCGTGATCAGAACAACAACGAGGTTCAGGCTCTTAAGGAACAGCGCAATGAATTAAACGATAAGGCAAATGCGCTTTTCGAGGAGATTGACGCACTCAGAGGCGATGCAGGTTCCGGCGCAGCCGCTGCAAGCCATGAGAAGAAGGCATCCGCAAAGGACATTCTCCGTCAGATTGAGGCTCTTGAAGAGAGACAGCAGACTGAGGTCATGACTACGGAAAAGGAGCGTGAGCTTGTCGACAAGATCAAGCAGCTCCGTGCTGAAGTCAAAGAGCAGGAAGTTGAGCACGAGCAGAACAAGGAAGTCCGCGGCCGCTTAATTGAGGCACGTGAGTTCCGCAAGCAGGCATCCGCTCTCCACGCAGATGTGACCGAGAAGGCAGAGCTTGCACAGAAGCACCATGATCTGATGGTCGAGTGCTACCGCAAGGCTGACAAGTCACGCGAGGGTGCAGATGCAAAGCACAAGCAGTTTGTTGAGGCTCAGGAAGCAGCAGATGCTGAGCACAAGGCATTCCTTGAGTGCCAGAAGAATCTCCGCGATTATGATAAGGTCCTGACCGGTATGCGCAGCAAGCAGAAGAAGGTCAAGACTGTGAAGGATAACAAGTCCGCACGCAAAGAGGCAGAGACTATCTTCAATGCCTTCAAGAGCGGTGAGAAGCTGACGACCGAGGATCTGTTAAAGCTCCAGCGGTCAAAGCTTATCTAAATTCCATATTTTTTTTCTGTTTTATTTTGTTTCTGAGTTGCTTAAGAAACGCATGTCTGCGGCATGTTTGCCATGGACGGAGTTATGACGAATGATTCCTGTCAATGAACGAATAAATGATACAATGCTTTTTTGCCCACAGGTATATTATCGATTAACTCGCAAGGTATAATGGATGACTGCGGGACGAATTCTGATTCTCAGCGTCGATCGGGACGATGATATCGGATATAAGGCAGGCGTGACGAGTCCTGTTGTGGGGAGAGAGGCGTGTCTGGACGCTGCGACGCGTCTTGGTATTGCGGATCCTGAGGATTCGGATACGAATGCGATTTTCCAGGCGATCAAGACGTATGATGAGCTGAAGGGCAAGGGCGAGGATGTGGAGGTTGCGGTTATCGGCGGTAATCATATGAATATGCTGGAGGGTGACCGCCGGATTGCCGAGCTTTTGGAGGATCTGGTTGCGCAGACTGGTGTTGAGAGTTGTGTGCTGATCTCGGATGGTGCGGAGGATGAGTTTGTTCTGCCGATTATTCAGTCGCATCTGAAGGTGGCGGGTGTTGTGCGTGTGGTGATTAAGCAGCTGCCGAATATCGAGGGTACATATTATATTATTAAGAAGCTGTTTAATGATCCGAAGATTTCCCGAAGCGTTCTGGTGCCGATTGCGCTTGCGATGATTTTGTATGTGGCAGCGTCTTTGCTGTCTCCTGAGATTCCTGCGATGCTTGTGGTGATCGGTATTATCGGTGTGTATCTGCTGATTAAAGGGTTTGATCTGGATGAGTATGTGGGGTATATCTATTACGGGTTTGTTGATTCATTCCACAAAGGGCGAATTTCGTTCGTGGCGTATGCGATTGCCGGAATTTTGACGCTTTGCGGTGTGATCGCGGGTCTGATGAGTATTGTGACGTACTATCCGGTGACGGGGGATGCTGGTCTGCTCTATAATGTGATGACGTTCCTGTATGGTGCGGTTGTCTGGATGGTTGTTGCAGGTCTTGTTGCGGTGGCAGGTAAGATTGCGGACTGTGTGCAGAATGAGCGGGCTGCTCTTGCACGGATGTTTGTGGTGCCGTTCTTTATCGTTGCTTTAGGGATGATTGTGTATGGTGCGGTGATTTATTTTCTGTCGATTTCACCGATCGAGCCGTTCCCGTTTACGACGACTGAGGGTGTTATTGCGATTATTCTCCTGACGCTTGCAGGATTGATTGTGGCGTTTACGGGTATTTATTACCGGCCGCTTGTGCAGCGGTATGTACTTGCCTGGATTGATCGAAAGATGAGGCAGGATAAGGAGGATGAGGAAAAGACGCATGCTCCGGTGTATAAGAAAATAAAATACTGATTTTTCTATTTTTTTGTGTTTGGATTCACACAAATTTTCAATTTATCAATCGTCATTATCTTGCGCTCGCGCGAGACGACCTCTCAATTCAACAACATTTTTTCCTGACAAAAAAAGATAAATTCCTTTCCCAAGTTTCCTACTCCCCCTCGCCCGTCTCCCCTAAAATCCGGCTCTCCGTCTCCAGGCGGTCGCGGTACGCAACAAGCGCTGCCGCATACTCCTCTGACTCATGGAACCCTTTCAGGAACTCATCCGTTGTCTCCCCCATAACCGCGCTTGCCTCCTCGGTCAGATCTGGAATGATCTCTGCGGCCTGCTCATCAACAACATTCTGCGAATCCACCGCCACATCCATCAGCGCATTGATTGCCGTCTGATCTGCAAAATACTTCCCCATCGAATTGCAGTAATTCATCAGAATCTCTGCCGCCTGCTTCTCCTTCTTCAGCTCCTTCAGCGTCTTCTTCGCAGCCTTCGTCTGCTTCGCAAGCTTCTTGTGCGACTCGTTCGCCTTCTTCGGCATCTTTGCCTTCTGCTTACCGCCGTCGCTGTCTGGTTGATTTTTTCCCTTATTCGGAGCAGTTACAATAACGATCTTCTTCTCGCCGTTCAGTTTAATGACATTACTGCTGCCTTTTGATTTCTCTGAGGCCATGGTGGGTTACAACTCCCTGTAGAGTACTACATTGACCCTGCACTGATATTAGTGTTTAGATGATTTCGATTTTCTTCGCTAAACTCGGTTGTACTCGCATTTTGCAATTTTTCCGCGTGCAGTTACCTGGCAAAATCAATTGGATGATGACGCCATGAAAATATCTCTCAGTGATTTTTGTGATTACTCAAAACAAAACCAAGGACAGAAAAAAAATCGCAAAAAAAAATTGATCAAACGAACTCACATAAGTTTGTAACCGGCACCCAGCAGAGCACTCTTGATCTCATCGATCTGTTCCTGATCGCGTGTCTCCATACCGATCTTAATCACACAGCTGTTGATCGCAGAGTTTGCCTCCCCGCGATCATGATGCACGCTCACCACATTACCGCCAAGCTGTGCAATAATCTCTGAGATTCCCTGAAGCTGCCCCGGCTTATCGATCAGCGGAATCGTCAGATTCGCAACACGTCCCGACTTCAGAAGACCGCGGGTGATAACGCGGCTCAAAATCGTCACATCAATATTGCCACCCGAAAGTACGCACACCACATTTTTGCCTGCAACATCGATTTTTCCAAACATCACCGCAGCAACAGAAACCGCTCCCGCCCCTTCAGCGATCAGCTTCTGATGCTCAATCAGCTCAAGAACAGCGCTCGCAACCTCATCGTCGGTGACCGTCACAATCTCATCAACATACCTGCTGACCATATCAAACGTAATATCGCCCGGACACTTCACCGCAATACCGTCCGCAAACGTCGACACCGCAGCAAGCGACGACTTCTTCTGCTGATCAACAGACCGCTTCATCGAAGGAGCCCCCTCCGCCTGCACACCGTAAACCTTACAATTCGGTCTCAGATGCTTCACCGCAAACGCAATACCCGAGATCAGACCGCCGCCGCCGATCGGAACAACAACCGCATCAACATTCGGCAACTGATCCAAAATCTCAAGACCAATCGTTCCCTGCCCCGCGATCACATCATCATCATCGAACGGATGAATAAACGTCATGCTCTGCTCCTTCTGCAGCTCGCACGCCTTCGCATACGCATCATCATACGCCCCTGCCACAAGCTCCACCTCAGCACCGTACGACTTCGTCGCCTCAATCTTTGAGATCGGCGCACTGTCAGGAATACAGATCAGAGAATGAATGCCATTCTTCGCCGCCGCAAGAGCAACACCCTGCGCATGGTTTCCTGCCGAACACGCAATAACCCCCCGTGATTTTTCCTCCGGACTGAGCTGCGAAATCTTATAATAGGCACCGCGAACCTTGAACGAACCAGTAATCTGAAGATTCTCCGTCTTCAGATACACAAACCCGTCCTTACTGAGATTGGGAGCATAGATGATATCGGTCTTCCTGATGACCGGCCGCAGAATGTAGGCGGCATGATAGATCTTGTCGAGTGTGAGCATCGGAAAATATCGCTATAATTGTACACACTCTGAGGGAATAATTGTTCACTCTCAAATGGTGTTCCATGATTCCTGAGCTGTCTGTCACCTGCCAAAAGATTAATATTCAGCATATACCCCAAACGTTGTACTATGCAGCATTCCTTACTCCTTCATCGCCTCGTACTGTTTCGCGGCCTCCTCGACCTCCCGGTCTATCAAAAACTCTCCCTCTTACTTGCCGACGACGGAACAGACACCGTCCGGTTCATCGACCATTACACCGACTTTGTTGCCGAACTCTACAGTCACACCGACAACATCAGCGAATACATCAAAAAAACCGTCTACGAAAGTGACAACCTCTACCTCCGCCAGATTGTTGAAAACAAACCAGCCTCACCGCACATCACATCCGCTCTGAACGAAGAACTCAAAATCCTCGAAGAACTCAGCCGCATAACTCCGCAAGACCTCCCCTCCCCATGTCCCGAATCCCTGCCCCAGTGGAACACCACAACAATCGATCTTGTCAGTGGCTACGCAGACCGCATGGCAAATATTCACCGGACCGGCTACGGCATTTTTGCCGCACATCACATGTTCCTTGTCAAAGACAACCAGATCCTCCCTCTCCGGTACCCGGACCCGCAGACACTTGATGATCTCTACGGCTACGAAGCAGAAAAGAATAAAGTAATCGCCAACACCCTCGCCCTCCTCAACGGAAAACCCGCAGTCAATGTTCTCCTCTACGGTGATGCAGGAACCGGCAAAAGCTCCACCGTCAAAGCCATCGTCAACGAATATGCTTCCCTGGGACTCCGGTTGATCGAAATAAAAAAGTCCCAGTTTGAAACCATCCCCACCCTCATCGAAGAACTCGCATCAAATCCTCTCAAGTTCATCCTCTTCATCGACGATCTCTCCTTCGCCGAAGGAGACGGAGACTTCGCCGCACTAAAAGCAATTCTGGAAGGGAGTGCCGCCGCCCGTACCAAAAACATCGTCATCTACGCAACCAGCAACCGCCGCCACCTTGTTCGTGTCACCTTTCGCGGCCGCGAGGGTGACGACATTCATCTAAACGAAACCCTCGAGGAAACCATCAGCCTCTCCGCACGTTTCGGTCTCGTCATCACCTTCCAAAAACCTGATCGTGACGCATACCTCGAAATCGTCTCCTCACTTGCTGAGGAGCACGGACTCACCATTCCGCAGGAGACACTCTTCAAAGGAGCGGAAATGCATGCACTCCGCAGCAGCGGCAGAACCCCGCGTGCCGCAAAACACTACATCGAACTGCTTGCAGCCAACACCACAAAATAACCAAAACCTCTTTTTTTATCATATTATGCGGTGTGATTTTGAGATGGACAAAGCTATGAAGAACGTTACTTTCCAACAAACGAATTTATGAACTAAGTAAAAAACCGAGACTCGAATGAGAAGATATTTTAGCGATATAGACTGATATACCCATAAGTTGCCATGTCAGAAACACCGGATATTGTATCGCCTCTCTCCAGCGGTCAGAATGCGGCAGACAACAGAATCTCATTGTCTGAAGAAGGCGAACTTGCAGCTCTGCGGAAAACAAACGTTGCGTTGGAAAGCAGAAACTACGAACTTCGCGAACAGGTCCGCCAGCTCCGGCTCCAGAACGCGGCAGCAGAATCTCAGCGTGATCAGCACAAGCGCGAGATAAAAAAACTGCGTGATGAGCTTGACAGCTACCGCAGTCCGCCTTTGGTACTTGGAACGATTGAATCGGTTTTGGATGAAAACCATGCGGTGGTGCGAAGCACTACCGGCCCGCAGTTCCTTTCACGGATCAGCGAGCATCTCACATCCACAAAGGGTCTGGTGCCGGGCGCCCAGTGCGCTATGCATCTGCAGTCATTTACTGTTGTTGACATTCTGCCGCCAAGGTATGATATGCAGGTGGAGGCGATGGAAATTCTGGATGCCCCGCTGGTCACATATGACGACATCGGCGGTCTTGATGAGCAGAAGCAGCTGCTCCGCGAATCAATTGAGCTGCCGCTCAAGTCGCCGCGTCTGTTTGAGGCCGTCGGCATTGAACCGCCAAAAGGAGTGCTGATGTTCGGGCCGCCCGGAACCGGTAAGACTCTGCTCGCTAAAGCTGTCGCCCATCACACGAAGGCGACGTTCATTCATGTGGTAGGGTCTGAGCTTGTGCAGAAGTACATCGGCGAAGGTGCGAGACTCGTTCGCGAGCTGTTCCAGATGGCACGCGAACGGGCACCGGCGATTGTTTTCATCGATGAGATCGATGCAATAGGGGCTTCAAGGACGCATGATGCCTACTCGGCAGGAGACCATGAGGTGAACAGGACACTTATGCAGCTGCTTGCTGAACTTGACGGGTTTGACAACCGTGGTGATGTGAAAATTATCGGCGCAACCAACCGTCATGACATTCTTGACAAAGCACTCCTGCGCCCGGGACGGTTCGACCGCATCATTGAGTTCCCGCTGCCGGATGCGAAAGGACGAAAAGTAATTCTTGAGATTCATACAAAAAAGATGAATCTGAGAAAAACGGTTTCCTTAGAAGAGATCGCAGGCCAGACCGAAGGAATGAACGGCTCAGAACTTATGGCGGTCTGTGTTGAAGCAGGAATGAATGCGATCCGCAAGCGGCGGACGATGATCAATCAGGAAGATTTCGCAAAAGCTCTTGCATCGGTGAAGAGCGGCAGGACCGGTATTGTGATGCAGCAGCCGGACGCGATGTACTCCTAAATTTTTTTTTACATTTCCAGCGCTAAAAATGCGAAGGGTTGAGATAATTGCGGACTGGATGATAATTTGAAACGCGAATAGCACGAATGAAAAAATCGCCAATGGCAAGTTTTCAGAATAGAAATTATGCGGCGTGATTTTTGAAACACAAGACACACGAACAAAAATGCAAACAAATTAGTGGTGAGTGGGAGTGATGAGGAAAAATCAACCACAGATTCACACAGATTCCAAATTTGCCAATCGCTGTTATCTTGCGTTCGGGCGGGACTCCAGCTGATCGCCTACGTCCTTTTCGCCCTCACTGGATAACAGCTGGCAAATTTTTCTGGCGTAGACTCACTCGCATTTTCAGGGCGGTGAATCCGTGATGATTTTTTCTCATTACATCCTCTCACTACTTATCCGATTACATTTTCCAGAAAAAAACATATTAAATTTTTTTCACATCACACTGCATAACTTCTATCAGAAAAAACAATATACAAAAACTCCTGCACACAACTCCGAGACGCGAAGCGTCGAGTGCATCGGGATTGTGTGTTTCTGTGGGGTTCGCTACCCCGCAGGGGATGCGAACCCCACATTAGAAATAGCAATCCCGAGTAATATATCTATCACTAACTATGGTCCCTCCAAAGAAACTCACCCCTGCGATGGAACAGGTCAGGACGTTCAAGGAACAGTATCCTGACTGCGTTCTTTTCATGCGGATGGGGGACTTTTACGAAACCTTCTGGGAGGACGCAGAGATATGTGCCAGGGAACTTGACATCGTGCAGACCACACGATCCAAAGATCCTGACGGCAACCAGATACCGCTTGCCGGCATCCCTTATCATGCACTGGACCTGTATCTGCCGCGGATGATCCGCAAAGGCTACAAAGTGGCAATCTGCGAACAGGTCGAGGACCCAAAAACCGCCAAAGGCTGTGTAAAGCGTGATGTCGTCCGCGTGGTAACTCCCGGAACCGCTATTGACACCGGCATTGTGGACGGCAGTGCGGCGCATTATCTGATGGCATTATCAGTTGACGCCAAAAAAAAATCATGCGGACTTGCCTTTCTTGACATCACCACCGGCGAATTTTTTGTCAAAGACATTGCGTCAGAAGAAAATCATGCCTCTCTTGCAACCGAGATCGAACGCTACACTCCCGCAGAAATTTTAGTGCCGCAGGGAGTCTCGAGCGACCTCATCAGTTTTCTTGCAGGCACTGGCCGGGTCCTCACCCCCGGACGGTCAGGCCTTTTCGCTGATGGTGAAACAGTGCTCTCTGAAGCATTCGGTGTTGCAACACTGGAAGGATTTGACTGTGCGGACTCTCCCCTTTGCATCAGCGCCGCAGGAGCCGCACTCAGATACGCAAAGGAGACCCAGAAGACCGCACTCCCGCACATCAGCGGATTTTCCCGCAGACATGCAAACAACGCAATGGTGCTGGACGCAATAACGCTGCGAAATCTGGAGATCCTCTCACCGCTCCGTGGGGACCGGAACGACACCACCCTGTTCGGATTTTTGAACCGGACCAAAACACCGATGGGAAGCAGAACACTCCGCTCGGTTGTCACCGTCCCCCTTGTGGACCCGGCAGCCATCAACCGCAGACTTGATGCTGTGGAATTTTTCAACAACCGTCCCGTGCTCTGCGGAACGCTTGGAACAGTACTTGCAAAAGTTGCCGACATTGAGCGGATCGCTGGCCGCATCGCCTACGGCAATGCATCTCCACGCGATCTTCTGTCGCTTGCATCAACCGTTGTCAGACTGCCGGAGATCGGAGAATCGGTTGGAGAAGCATCAGGACTTCTCGCAGAACAAATTGCAAAAATTCCTGACTTCACCGGTGTCGCGGATCTGATCAATGCCGCAATCATCGACGACCCGCCGGCAGTATACAGAAACGGCAACGTGATTCGTGCAGGCTACAACGCCGACCTCGACGAGCTTCGTGACGTGCTGGCAAACGGACGCGGCTGGATCGCCGAGTTGCAGCAGACCGAACGTGACCGGACCGGCATCAAATCTTTGAAGATCGCCTACAACAACATCTTCGGCTACTATATCGAGGTCACGAAAGCGAACCTCGATAAAGTTCCACCCGAGTACGAGCGCAAGCAGACGACCGTGAACGGCGAGCGGTTCACACTTCCGGCACTCCGCGAACGAGAAGCCCTGATGGCACAGGCGGACAGCCGGATTCTCGCGCTTGAAGTGGCGCTCTATGAATCACTGATTGAGACGCTGCGCAGCTATGTTCCTGCATTCAAGGAGACCGCAGAAGCAGTTGGAACTATTGACATGATCGCATCCTTTGCCGAGCTCGCGTCCGCAAACAGGTATGTGCGGCCCGAGTTCTCAAAAGGCGAAGACCTCCTCATCCGTGACGGTCGCCACCCGATTGTCGAGAACTCGGTTCCGGGCGGCTATGTCCCAAACGACACCGAGATGAATGCATCCGGCGACCAGATTCTGATTCTGACCGGCGCAAACATGGCAGGTAAGTCCACCTACATGCGAAGCGTTGCCCTCATCTGCATCATGGCACAGATCGGCAGTTTCGTTCCCGCACGCTATGCAAAGGTCGGCATCGTGGACAGAATCTTTACCCGTGTCGGGGCATCGGACGACCTCGCCGGAGGTCAGAGTACTTTTATGGTTGAGATGCTTGAGTTAGCCAACATCTTAAACAATGCAACCAACAAAAGTCTGATCCTTCTTGACGAGATCGGCAGAGGCACGAGCACGGTGGACGGCTATGCAATTGCAAGGGCAGTTCTTGAGTATCTGCATGGAAAAGGGGCCGCAGGTCCCCGGACGCTGTTTGCAACACACTTCCATCAGTTGATCGGTATGGAGCAGGAGCTTCGCCGCGTGAGGAACTATCACTTCGCGGTGAAGGAGGATCAGTATGACATTACGTTCCTTCGAAAACTCATTCCGGGAGCTACCGACCGGAGTTATGGTATTCATGTCGCCCGCATTGCAGGTGTCCCAAAAAAAGTTCTGACACGTGCCGAGGCTGTTCTGGATCAGGCGCTTCGCGAGGATGCAGGGTCAGGCGGAAAAAAATACTACACCCAGATGCTTCTGGTGGACACGGCATCAGAATCCCTCACGCCGGCGGTTTCCGCAGTTGAGGAACGGGTCCGCGAGGCGAACCTCAATGAGATGACGCCGATGCAGGCGCTGATGTTTGTGAATGAACTGAAATCGATGATGGAGAGAAAGTGATGAATGAGATGTTGACGGAGAAAAAGTAATGGGCATCATCACCGTCCTTGATGAAGAGACGATCAGCCACATCGCCGCGGGGGAAGTAGTGGAGCGTGCGGCATCAGTGGTAAAAGAGCTGGTCGAAAACGCCATTGATGCGGATGCACACAGAATCAAAATCGAACTTTTCGCCGACAGCACCGCAGTCACACGAATTATCGTCACCGACGACGGCATCGGCATGAGCGAAGAGGACGCACTTCTTGTCTTCCGCCAGCATGCCACAAGCAAAATCTCACGACCGTCCGACCTTGCCGCAATTGCCACACTCGGATTCCGGGGCGAAGCAATGGCAAGCATAGCCGCAGTCTCCCAGGTCACCCTCGTCACCAAAGAGCGCGGCAGCAGCAGTCCTGCCGCATGCCGCGTCACTATTCACGGCGGCGAACTTATCGAGTGCACAGCAGCAGGCGCTCCCGAAGGAACCAGTGTACTCGTTGAAGGCCTCTTTTACAACACACCGGCACGAAGAAAATTTCAGAAAAGTGTCGCAACCGAACTATCCCACATCTATGACATGGTGGAGCGGCTCGCACTCGCGCACCGCAGCATCTCATTTGTTCTCCTCTATCAGGGAAAGGAACGGTTCCGTACCTATGGAAACGGCAGTTATGCGGATGTAATAGCAGCAGTCTTTGGCGCAACATTTGCCAAAGAACTTGTACCAGTTGAAGGAACCTACGGACTCGTCAAAGTCTCAGGACTCATAACGAGACCCGGGTCAGAGATGAAAACAACGCCGAGCAGATTTTATCTCTCCATCAACCACCGACAGATAAGTTCGCGGAGCATCCAGTGGGCGGTCCGCGAAGGATACGGCACACTGCTGCCGAAAGGAATGTACCCGGCAGCATTTCTCGACCTCGCGATTGACCCGCGCGATGTGGACGTCAACGTCCACCCAACGAAAAAAGAGGTCAGGCTCTCCCGTGAACGTGACGTCCAGCGGGGCGTGCAGGACGCAGTATACTGTGCACTGCATGACAGTCCGGTCTTTTCTGCTACAAAACCAGCAGAGCCCGCAGTGCTGGATACACCAAAACCAAAAACAGTATCTCCCGCAGTACCGCTTCCGGAGACAATTCTTGGTGAAGCAGTTGCCCCATACGAACGGCGGGCACGCCCTGCTCAGGAGATCCAAAAATCTGCCGCAGCTGCCTTCCGGCAAACCGACAAACAACTGAGAAGGACCGAGACCTTTGAAGTTCCGGAGACTACAGAGTTCGTACCTCAGGTTCTTGGTCAGATCGCAGACACCTACATTCTCGCAAAAAATGAAGCAGGAGATCTCATCGTCGTGGACCAGCATGCAGCGCACGAACGGGTGATGTATGATCTTCTGCTCGCACGACAGAGGAAGGGACTTGCCGGTCAGGAACTCATCGTACCAATCCAGCTGCATCTGACAAAACGTGAGACCGCGGCGATCACAGATCTTTTGGACGTACTTGCCGGAGCAGGGTATCTGCTTGAACCGTTCGGCAAAGATATCTGGATGGTGCGTACCGTGCCGGTAGTCTCAGAGACTCTCGGCGATCCGTCGGTGATCCATGAGATCATCGCAGAGGCTCTTGACAAAACCTCGGGCGGCGGTGAAGAAAGCGTGCTTGACCGTGTGCTCAAAACCGCAGCCTGCCGGTCAGTGGTCAAAGGTGCAACGCCCATGACCCTCGAACAGATGCAGAGACTGCTTCGCCAGTTGATGGCAACCACGTCCCCCTACACCTGCCCGCACGGACGACCGACCACCATCGTGCTGACAAAAGAGCGGCTTGCAGCAATGTTTTTACGGACATGAGGATTTTATTTTTGTGAGGAGCATTTTATTACAGGAAAACAAAATCACACCATTTTCTCCCGACATCAATGTGATAAACGGGAGAACGGTGTTTGGAAAAACACAACAGGCAGGATGATTTTGAGGTAAACGAAAAAAATGTCAGAGAAGAAAATCCCGGAACTCTACCACTCAGTTCAGAAGCGGAAGCTTTTGATCTTTGGAGTACTGCTTCTCCTTCTCTTCATTGCAGCAATTATCGCCTGCGGTATTGGAACGGTTGCCATTCCTCCCGGCGATGTCCTCGCCGCCTTTGGCCACGCAGTCCTGCCCGGACTCATTGACGCTCCCGCAACCCAGAGCGCTGAGTTCATCATCACCGGTTACCGGCTGCCCCGCATCCTGCTTGCCATTCTTGCCGGCATCAGCCTTGCGGTTGCCGGAGCAGTCATGCAGGGACTGCTCCGCAATCCGCTTGTCAGCCCTTTCACTCTCGGCCTGTCGTCTGCGGCATCCTTTGGTGCTGCGTTCATGATTGTGCTCGGCCCGGTTCTTTTCGGTGCAGCATTTGCCGGAGCAGTAACCATTGCAGGCATTACATTTTCTGCGAGCACAATTCTTCTGATCCTTTCTGCATTCCTGTTCGGCTGGATGAGTGTCGTGCTGGTCTATCTGATCTCCCGCACGAAGATGACCTCGCAGGCGATCATGATTCTTGCAGGAGTTGTTATCGGCTACCTCTTTCAGGCAGGACTGCTTGCTCTGCAGTACATCTCAAACGATGAGGCGCTCAGGGACATTGTTACCTGGCTGATGGGCGGGATGTGGGGTGCGACCTGGCCAGCGGTGATTGTTCTTTTGCCGATAGTTTTCCTCTGTTTCTTTCTGGTTGAACGGCGGGCATGGGATCTCAACGCACTTTCCGGCGGCGATGATGTGGCGAAAAATCTCGGCATCAATGTTCCGCAGTTTCGGATACGCGGACTTATGATCGTCAGCTTTGCTGCATCCGCATGTCTTGCGTTTACCGGCGTGATTGGATTTATCGGTCTTATGGCACCGCACATATGCCGCATGATTGTTGGAAATGACTATCGCTACCTTCTCCCCTGCTCTGCGGTGATGGGCGCACTGATTCTTTTAGTCTCCGACACTGCGGCGAGAAGTATTTTTGCGCCGGTTGAGATTCCGGTTGGCGTTATCATGTACATCCTCGGCGGTCTCTTTTTCCTTTATCTGATAACACGGGGACACGGGAGGTATCTTGGATGAAGATTGATGTCGTATCCCTTTCGCAGAAGTACGGAAACCTGCAGGTTTTGCATGATGTCAGCTTCACTGCTGATGCAGGCGAGGTGGTTGCACTGCTTGGACCAAATGGATCGGGCAAGTCAACGCTGATCAAAACCATCGCTGATATTTTACCTCCGGCGTCCGGAAAAATTTTGATCGACGGAGCAGACACTGCTGCAATTGATCCAATCGATCGTGCAAAACTTATCGGATATGTGCCGCAGTACTTTCATTACACGCCGTTCACCACTGTCCTTGACACGGTGTTGATCGGACGACGGCCGTACATGAGCTGGTCGGTTACCGACGAGGATCTTATTGCGGTGGACAAAAGTCTTGCAACGATGCATGTCACTGATCTTGCCGACAGGTTCGTGAACGAACTCTCAGGCGGTCAGCGGCAGCGGGTGTTCATCGCACGGACGCTTGCCCAGCAGCCGGCATTTTATCTTTTTGATGAGCCGACAAGTTCTCTTGATCTCCGTCACCAGCTGGAGACCGCATCAACAATGCAGAAGATTGTTCATGAAGAGAACTCCTGTATGATCATTGCTTTACATGATCTGAATCTGGCTCTGCGGTACACAGACAAGGTGGTGATGCTCAAAGACGGCAGTATCTATTCCTGCGGAACACCTGAGGAGGTGCTGACCGAAGAAGCTGTCAGGGATGTGTATGGTGTTTGTGCGGAGATTGTAGAGAACGATCACGGCAGATTTATTTTGTCGTACGCTCCGTCGAATGTGTGAGAAGACCTGATTTTCGTAACACTGAAATAGCGTGTCCTACCACTATTTACTCAGGAGTGTGTACGATGAAAAAATATTCTCTTCTCTTTTTCTGCTGCATTGCGGCAGTGGCAGTGATCTGTTCAGCAGGTTGTGTAACAACTGATGTGCCCGCGGGTGCAGTGGTGGTGAATCAGACGAACGGCGAGCCGTTCACGCTTGCTCATGAGGCTGAGCGGATTGTTCTGATGAACTCAAATGCTGCTGAGATGCTGTATGTGATGGGGGCTGCAGGCAAAGTGGTTGGTGTGTCCCAGTCGATTTATGATCATGCTGAGCTTGGGCCGCTGTTTCCGAATGCGGTCAGTGTCGGTAAGTGGGATGTACCGGATATTGAGACGATCAGTTCTCTGTCACCTGATGTGGTGATTGCATTTTCTACTTCCAGGCCGCTGAATGCTGATGCGATTGAGGCAGGAGGTATTCCTATCTGCTATATTGACTGTTACAAGCCGACGACGATGGCAGCTGATGTTGAGGCGCTTGGTGTTCTGACCGGCAACTCAGACAAAGCCGCAGAGTTTGTTTCCTTCTATGAGGGTGTGATGGACTCGGTGAAAAACAGAACAGCACCAGTTTCGTTTTCACCGTCGGTCTACTGCGAGGGGTACACGGACTACTCAGGTCAGGCGAAAGGGTCAGGGATGGATATGCTGATAGAGTTTGCCGGCGGCAGAAATGTGCTCACGCAGGAGATGGGCGCAACGTCTCCGAAGGTTTCGCCTGAGTGGCTGGTTGCGGAAAATCCTGATGTGATGATCAAGATTCTCTCGGTGAAGAATATGGAAAGTGCAGAGGATCAGTATGCCGGATTTACCGGACGATATGGTTTTGCCAATCTGGACGCAGTTTCAGAGGACCGGACGTACATGATCCGAAATGATATCGCATATGGTCCCAGAACATTTGCCGGAGCGGTGGCAGTTGCAAAGATGCTGCATCCTGAAGCTGCATCAGATCTGAGTGTGCGTGCGGTGCTGGATGAGTATAATGCCAGGTTTGGTCTGAATGTTTCTGCCGGGCAGGTTGTCTACCCCGCCTCGCCGAAAATCTAATGTGAGGATTCATCCGCCCGAAGCGGGCGAAAAATCCTCACAGATTTTCTCACGATTGACTGAATTGAAACCGAATTTGTAAAAAATTGTTATTGGCGATTTTTTTTATTTGCGCTATTTTCACGAAACTGCAAAGCAGTGAGCACGACAAAACATCGTGTGAAAGGTATGCGATTCGTGTTCCGATCTCACATAATCCCCTCAAACGGTCTCCCGCATTTCCGGCAACATCCGTCAATAATTCCCGGAATTTTTGCAACATAGCCTGCCCGAAGAATCAGCAGTTCCCCGCACTCAGGACACAGCGTCTGTGATCCCGCGGCATGCATGATGTTGCCGATGTAGGGATAGTAGAGGCCGTGATCTTTTGCCTGCAAAAAGATCCGGTCCAGCGTCTCTTTTGGTGTAGGTGTCTCGCGATTCATCCGGTACATCGGAGTAAACCGCGTGAAGTGATGGGGAACCGCGAGTCCGAGATTCTCCACCTCCCACTCAAGCATCGAATCGATCTCTTCAGAACTGTCATTGTAACCGGGAATCACCAGCGTCACCAGCTCCAGATGAAGACCAAGCTCCTTTGCAAGGAGAATCGTATCCAGCACCGGAGGTAATCGTGCCCCGCAGACTTTTTGATAAAATTCATCAGTGAAAGCCTTCAGGTCCACACGAATCGCGCCAAGATGCAGAGCGGCAAGCTCGCGGAGCGCCTCCTCGCTGAGGTATCCGTTTGTGATAAATGCCGAGCCAAGGCCTGCCGGTCCTGCAAGCCGCAGCGTATCCAGCACGTACTCGCAGGTGATCGTCGGCTCGTTGTAGGTAAACGAGATGCTTTTTGCTGAAGTTGCCGTCGCCTCTTCAACCAGCTGTTCCGGCGAAACGTACGTCGCCGGCAGCTCCCGCACCTGCGAGAGCGTAAAATTCTGGCAGTGGCTGCAGGTGAAGTTACAGCCATAACTGCTCACAGAAAACGTCTGTGTTCCCGGAAGATAATGATAAAGAGGCTTTTTTTCGATCGGGTCAAGGCCAGCAGCCGTCAGATGACCATAGTTTCTTGAGTACAATACTCCGTCGACATTTTCCCGCACCCCGCAAAATCCCTGCTCACCTTCTGCAATCAGGCACTGACGCTGACACGCAGTACAGATAACCGCATCATCACTGACTGGTCGGGAGAGATACGCCTTATGCATATACTCAAAGTATAGTGAGAGAATCTATATCAAAGAGTGCATCAGAAAAAAATAGATTATGAGATTAGCATGCTGCGGCATGGACTGCGATGCCTGCACGTATCCCGGCAACTGTCCCGGATGCCGCGAAGTTTGCGGAAAACCGTTCTGGACCGCGTATGCAAACATACCGGTCTGTAAAATCTTTGACTGCTGTGCAAATGAACATGCCTGGGCCAACTGTGGAAAATGTCCAGAGGTTCCCTGCGAGCGTTACTTTGCCAACCCTGACCCGTACATGAGCGAGGAGGATGCAAAAAAGACTCTGGAAAAAAAGATGGAAAATCTCAGATCGGTTTGATCTCATCCAGGATGCAGTGATAGAGATAGCCTGAGAAGAGATCGTTCGAGAGAAAAATTCCCAAAACATCTCCGCTGTCCTCCACAATCTGGAGAAAATCACGCCGGTCAGCATAAATTGCGAGCCTGAGTTTAATGCTCCTGTCATCAGGGACATGCGGAGAGAAAAATCCGTTCTCAATCTCACGACCACCAAGATAGCACTTGAGGCTGGTATTTTCTGCGAGTTTTCTGTTTCGCAGAACTACATAGAGATCGAGTCGTTTCTGAAGATCCACCAGATCAAATGCGTAGCGTTTGAGAAACTCGGCGTCGTCGCAGAAGATGATCATCTCTGACTTCGCCCGCTGAAACATCAGACGAATCTGTGACTCGATTGCATGAGCATTCTGCAGTTCATATGCCTGCGTCAGTCGTGCGGGGCGGTCGCGTTCCAGATCCGTCAGATACTCGCTCAGCTCGTTCAAGGCTGACATGGTATCGGTCTTGATGTGTTCAAAAGTTTTTGCGACATCATTCACATGATACCGGACGGGTGATGCCCCCGAACAGCCGACGAAACGTTTTTCCATCAGACGATCCAGCGTTTCGTAGACACGTCCGCGGGGGATGGAGGTGAGGTCATGGACCTCTCTTGCGCTTGCAACCCGTAGTTCGAACAGGGACGAGTAGACTTTTGCTTCATACTCGTTCATGCCGAATTTTTTTAAGCGGGATACAAGCTCCTCGTTCATTTACGCGTCTTCTCCACCAAGGTCCAGCTTTTTTCTCTTCCAGTCGCCCTTGCGGTAGAAGTAGTAGTCGCAGATACACATAACAATGGAACCACAGACGATCGCATACCAGATGTACTGGATCGGATAGCCAAGGTAGGCAAACATCGCGGAAAGTGCAACCTGTGTACAGATCTGTCCGGCGATTGCCGAGTACATCCCGGGACGCGTCATACCTGCACCATTCATTGCAAAGCCGAGCGTCATTGCCGCTGCAATGATGAAGTAGGAGAACGGGATGATGTGCATGAAGAGGATGCCGTCAACAAGCGCCTCGCCTTCCGCGCCGAAGAATGCCAGCAGCATCTCTGCGTTGAAGAAGTAGAAGACGGCAACACATGCCATGAAGATGGCGTTGATGACAACTGCGTACTTCACTGAAAGTTCAGCACGATCAGTGCGTCCTGCACCAAGATTCTGACCAACCATCACAGCAATTGCAGTACAGAATCCCATCACAATGATGAGACCAAGCATGTCCAGACGAATCGAGATTCCATACGCTGCAACTGCTGCAGTTCCGTAGAACGTGGTAACAATTGCGGTCATCATCAGAAAACCAAAGCTTCTCACTCCGCTCTGGATTGCACTCGGGATTGCAATGAACACAATTTGTTTGATGAGATCAGTCTCAAAGGTCCACTTCTTCGGCAGTCTGACCGGACTGTTTTTGAATGACGGGTGAAGGTAAATGATGCCAAGCAGCAGGAAAATTCCTGCACCACGTGAGAGAAGGGATGCATATGCTGATCCTGCGATGCCGAATGCGGGAAATCCTGCAAGACCCTGAATAAGGGTGGGGTTGAGGAGAATGTTGACGATGTTTACCACGATCATGGCAAACATCGGCGTGCGTGAATCGCCGCTGCTCTGAAATGCAGTGACAAGGGTCATTAAGATAACCATCACAAACAGACCCATCAGCATCGGCTGGAGAAACTTCACTCCTTCAGCAAGAGCGCCAGGGTCTGCCCCAAGCAGCAGAAGGAGTTGTTCAGACCAGAAGAAACCGATAACTGCAATTATTGCGGAGATGATTAAAGCCAGATACAGAGAGTGAGCGAGAATTACCTGAATGCGTTCATACCGCTGCGAACCGTAAGCTCGTGATATGAATGCGGCGGTGGCGGTGACAATACCAAACAACACGGTTGTGAGAACCATGATGATGGAGATACTCATCGTTCCCCCAGCAATTGCATCCTGCCCGAGGTGTCCGATGAAGTACATGTCCACTACTTCAAGAACACTCTGCAAAATGTTACTGATGATGATTGGGATAGCGATGATAATAAGGGCTTTTGTGATACTGCCCTCGGTGATGATGTTTTCCCTTTCGGTCATGAGACTATACATGTGTGGTCTGTAAGGCAATAATAGTACTGCTACTGAGTTCAGGTGCACCACGCATTTATGAGAGATGGCTTTAATGAGTAAAGATGAAAAAGACGTTTGTTCCAACGAGATGGACATTGGTATTTCTGCTGTGCGCAGCAATGCTTACTTTGATGGGAGGAGCAGCGGTCGCTCCGGCACTTCCTTTGATCAGTCAGGTTTTCCCTGACGTGCCAGAGTATCTGATCTCGATGATCATTACACTGCCAAGCCTCGCAGTTGCCTGCACCGGATATTTAGTCGGGATGGCATGCGACCGGTTTGGAAGAAAACCGATTCTTCTTCTGTCGCTGGTGATCTTTTCGGTTGCCGGGTCTGCGGGATTTTTCCTTGATTCGTTTCCGGCAATTCTTGCAAGCCGCGCCGTTCTCGGTATTGGTATTGCAGGTCTTATGACGGCAACGACCGCACTTATCACCGAGTATTATACCGGTGCATCCAGAGTAAAGGTGCTCGGCTACCAGTCGGCTGCGATGGGTCTTGGCATTCTGATTCTTGAAACCGGAGGAGGAACTCTTGCGGAGATCTCATGGAGAGAGCCGTTCCTGATTTATCTGGTGGGTTTTGTGATCCTCCTTGGAGCTATCTTTGCAATCAAGGAACCTGCCCGTGAGCCGACTCACGGTCTGCGCGACAGCTCGGTGAAGCTGAACATGCGGGCGCTTCTGCCGATTTATGTAACAATTTTTATCGGGATGGCGATTATTTTCCTGATGCCGACCAAGCTGCCGTATCTGATCTCAGCGGTCAGCAGTACTTCTCTGATGGGAACCGGAGTCCTGCTTGGTCTGATGGGTTTTTGTGCAGCGGTTACCGGAATTTTTTACGGCCGGATTGCAGCAAGGATGCCAAGAATGCAGGTGATGTTTTTGTGTTTCCTCGTGCTCGGCGTGGGATGCTGTCTGATGGGTTTTGCAGAGTCGGTCGCGGCGATTGCTGTTGCGGTAATTTTAGTCGGAGCAGGAAACGGCGCATTGATTCCGACAATTGTAAACTGGATCTCAAATGAAGCACCGATTCGGGCGATGGGAAAAGCGACCGGAATTTTTTCGATGTCGCTGAACCTCGGACAGTTCGGCTCGTCGCTTCTGGTGGTGCCAATTCTGGTAATCGTCGGGTCGTACAGTAATCTGTTTCTGGTTACTGGCCTTTTTGCAATTCTGATCTCCTTAATCTATGCGGTTGTGTGGCGGCGGGGCGGACAGTCTTCTGAAACTTCATAACCTCTAAGACGAAATAGATAGTCATGACCGATATTGTATTTATTACTGATGTACATGGGAAGTATGAGGTAATTCCTAAAATTTTTGAGGAGGAGGAGCCGGATTATGTTCTCGTAGGCGGGGATCTGACGGACTTCGGACCTCTGGACGGAGTGATCCCGGCGCTTGAGGAGATCCCTGCACCAACTCTGGTGATCCCTGGCAACTGTGATCCAAAAGAGATTGTGCAAATCATTGAGGCGTCGGACGCTGTGTCGCTGCATCTGAAGAGTATTGATCTGGGGACAATTACGGTCACGGGTCTTGGCGGATCAAACACGACTCCGTTCAATACGTTGTTTGAGTTTTCTGAGGAAGAGATTGCAGCGGCTCTTGCCGGTGTTCTTGCAAAGATGAAGAAAAACCGATGGAATATTCTGGTGACGCACGCTCCGCCAAAAGGAGCACTCGACGGAATTGGCGAGGACGGATCGGTTCACGTGGGTTCGGAGTCGGTGGCGGCTGTTGTCCGCGAGTTTGATATCATCTGCTGCGGACACATTCATGAACAAAAAGGCGTCGTTGAGTTTGAGCGGCGCATCTGTGTGAATCCGGGACCTGCGTCCGAAGGAAACTATGCGGTGATCACTCTCACTGATGAGGATGAGCCGGTCATTGTTCTGCGCAATGTGCATGATGAAAAAAATGAGTGAGAAAATTCTCGCGAAATTTTTTTGAAAATTTTTTTTGAATAGGATTTACGCGGTGTGAGTTCTAAAACGCGAATATCGCGAATAAAAATCGCCAATGGCGATTTTTAAGAAATTATCAAAATTATTTTTATGGACACATCCATCCATTTAGAGATGCATAGGAATTTTTTTTGAAAAATCGCCATTGGCGATTTTTTATTCCGCGAAGCGGTGAGCAGGCCAAAGGCATGCGATTCGCGCTATTCGTGTTATTCGCGTTTCGAAATATTCACCACCGCGTAACTCCTATTTGAAAAAAAATTTCGAGCCGCTTGGCTCTCAAACTTTTTTTGCTGCCTGAGCATCAAGCAGGATTTCAAGATAGGATTTGGTGAGCCGTTCACCCGTGATGCCTGCCGCTGCCGCGACGCTTTCGATTGCAGCGATCGCTTCATCTTCGGTGAGAGAAAAGTCTGCTTCGATCTCAGAGAAGGTGCCAACACCAGCAACATTGTCAAGGGTGACGATGGCTTTTTCGCACTGATAGATCTCACGGTGCTTGACAACCTCTGCGGTTTTTCTGAAGTTGAGCCGTTCAAGAATTACGCCGAACTCTTCTCCTGAAGAGAGGTCAACGATTACCTCTTCGCGTGCCTTGAATCCTTCGTGGCCGACTTTCGGGCCTTTGTAGGTGACGTTTGGCGGCATGATTTTTCCGCAGGTCTGGTTTTTGGTGTACCGGACACGGAGGGCTTCGTCGGTCTGGGCGAAATCTTTGTGCGGGGCATTGTAGTAGATGTCGTGCTCGTCCTGTTCGGCGATGAGGACTGCTCCGTATTTTTCGAGATTGTTCCTTATGGGTTCGAGTGCCGGGACTTTGACTTTGATCTCAATCTCCAATGCCATGATGTTGTAGTATTCGGACTTGAGGGGATATAAGGGTAGGGGATTTTGCGGAGGGGAGAGGAATCGACCGTGACAACAAAACCTATTATCTCATCACCCCTATTATCTGATATCATGCAGGTTCAGGAGAAAAACGGAGGGAAAAAAACCATAACCGTTACTCCGGATATTCACCGGAAAATTGTATCCCTGCGACGCGGAAACCAGACGTACGGAGATGTGGTTGCTGCATCAATTGCCGCACTGGAAAGGGAAAGGGAACGTCCCGATATTTCATGTATTGACGATATCGATATGAATGAGCTGGACAAACAGGTTGATGAGTGGGATAAAGAACCGGATAAACACTACATCACCCTCGAAGAGTCCAGAATACGGTACGAAAAGAAACACAAGATAGCGTGACATTTACGATTTGTGTTTCCAATATCGTTCAGGGAGAGTTGGAAAAACTTTCGCAAACAGATTACGACTTCTGTATTAAAAAAATCAGGCGGGCACTGGAGGAGAAACCTTACCCCGGGCATGGCGGGGATAAGGAAAAACTCGCAGAGAACAAATACCGCCTGCACATCAGTCGTACATACACGGCGTTATATCGAATTAACGAAGAGAAAAAAATTGTTCGCGTGTATCTATTCGGTACGATTGGTAAGATGCACAAACGTTACGACGACTAAGAATAATTCCTCCATTATAATTGCGGCCTGCCGCGTTTTTCGTTCTGATGATATGAGCAGGATCGAACTTTCCAAGAAAATAGATATATCATTGTCGGATGAATTCGCAAAATCTCTTAATGTATGAGGGCGCATAGTATAGGGAATTCGTATGGCTATTGAGAATGGCAACTATATTAAAATCAGCTACACCGGTTCTGTAAACGGTTCAGCTTTTGATACGACCGATGCTGAGGCAGCAAAGACGGCAGGAATTTTCCGCGAGAATGCGATGTATGGCCCGGCAGTGGTAAAGGTCGGCGCAGGTCATGTACTTGTAGGCGTTGACGAGGATCTTGCAGGAAAGGAAGTCGGCAAGGAGTACACAGTTGTTGTTCCGGCAGAGAAGGCATTCGGCGAGCACAAGAAGGATGAGCTGAAGGCTGTTGATAAAAAGGCTCTTCCAGAAAAAGTTTCCATGTTTGACCGCGTGACGGTTGAGGGACGCGAGGGTGTTGTGGTAAATAAGATCGGCAACCGCTATCTGGTTGACTTTAACCACCCGCTTGCAGGCCAGGACCTTACCTATGTCTACACGATTGAGTCGGTTGTTGAGGATCCGATCGAGAAACTCACCGGAACCATCCGCCTGTTTACCGGTCGCGAGATGAAGGTCAGCAACGCACACAAAGCGTTTGTGTCTGTTGAAGTCCCGCCGATGATGGCAATGTACAACCAGAACTGGATGATGACCGAGTACATGATCACGCAGGAAGCCTTCGGACTTTTCCCGGAGATCGAGTCGGTGAAGTTCGTCGAGACCTTCCCGCGCCCGAACCTCAAGACGGAAGAGAAGACCGAGTAATTTTTTTCTCATCAGACAGATCTCCGGAAATATCCGGATAACTTTTTTGTGATTTTATTGGTGAGAAGGTAACTTTGTCACGATATAAGAGTATTTATAGGAAAATTTGGACAAATATTAGGTTTTGGTAAGCCGAAACAGACGGTTTATCAAGAGGTTGGACATTCAGAAATTATTGATAAATAATGCCGTAAAATACTAAATACGTCGACATAAAAGGTATTTCAATTAAATTCCACACTGGTTTAGGAAAACCTAAACCTAATATTTGTCCAAAGTTAATATAACAGGATAACGAGAACAAACATATTGTATGAGAAAGAAATTAGTTGTAGTACTCGCACTGCTGTGCGTACTCGCATTCTGTATGGCTCCGGCCGCGGCAACGACGTCATCTGATCAGACGACAAAGAAAACCGGCATGACCGTGACACCGATTGTCGGGGATGTGATGTGGCCGAAAGGATCAAACTCAGGTACCGTCACGCAGGGTGAAACAAAAACCTATTCCTATACGGTACCTGCAGGATCAACAACACTTTCTGTAAAAGTTGTATGGGGAACCACTGCAAGCAATCTGGGACTTATCGTCCAGACTCCAAATAGTATAGGATATGGTGAGTTTGATGACGCAACCGATGGAAGTACGAATGGTAGCCTTGCACTGCAGTTTCAGGATAACCCGCTCCAATCCGGACAGTGGCTGTTCTTTGTCAGAGGGAAGTCAGTAACAGGCTCACAGTCATTCACCATCACCATAGTCAGCTCTTAACTGGAAAAATCTATGAAAAACATCAAACCAATTTTTATTTTACTGATTATACTATCACTACTGTGCACACCAGCCATAGCCGATGAAACTGTAATTTCGGATGGGAGCCTGATCATCTATACTATCCCAGACGATTTTGAAGATGACGGTGCGTTGGTTGTTGAAGATGTTTGGTTCGTAAATCCTACAGTAAAATTGCGAAACATTCTAACCATACTCTACACTGGAGCATGGGGTCTGCCTTCAATGCTCATTTTACAAATTCTTGGAACATGTACTCTTCTCCTCGGAGCCGGTGCTCTCGGTTTCCTCATCACCCGCAAGAATCTCCCTGATGATCCTGAATCCCGCCCGATGATCGTCTACAACGCAATCAAGGAAAATCCGGGAATGACCATGGCGCAACTGCAGAGACTCACCGGAATACCAAGAGGATCAATTAACTACACCGTTCATCGTCTGAGTCTTGCAGGCAAAGTCAAAAAGATCACAGACAATGGAGCGGGAAGTTATTATCCGGCCCACGTCCAGATAGAAGGACACGAAGAGTTCATGCACAAAGTTCTCACCGAAGAAAGGCCGAACAAAATATTTCAGACCATTATCGACCATCCAGAAATTTCCCAAAAGATCTTGGTCGAAAAAACCGGCATTCCTCAGACAACACTGCAGTGGCATCTCTCCCAGCTGGCAAAATACCAAGCAATTAAGAGTGTTCGCAACAAAAATACCATTCACTACACCGCAATTCCTGACTACGTCCTGCTGTACACTCAGTTTGTCGAAGGAAAAAAACAGGAAAACGAAACAGAAAATCATGAAAATGTCGACAAAATTTCCGAGGAAAAACAAACAAAAAACACAGGCAACACAAACGAGTCATAACCCATTGACCCATGGCTGAAAAAAAAATGATTGAAGGCAGTATGATCTTTTATCCAAAATTACAAAACAAAGCATTACCGCTGCTGACTATTTTCCTTGTATGTTCGGTTTTTTGTACCGGTGTCTCCGCAGAAATGGAGGAAATGTACTATCCTCTCTCAGGACTGACGATCTCTCCTCTGCCCGTGGACTTTGAGTACATCGATGACGGAATTCCCATCGTACTTGTGGAAAATCCTCCGTTCGATCTTATGGGAACGTTGCAGGAGTACGTTTTCATAACATACAGCCATATTTTTGGTCTCCCTCCCGTGATTTTCACAGAATTTGTGTGGATCATTTTCCTCTTTCTCACCACCGGTGCCCTCACCGGCCTTATGGCACGGGACCCGTTCTCCTTCAAACCCAACTCCCGGACAACAAAACTCTACAATGAAATAGTCGAAAACCCGGGGATTACCGCAGCCGAACTTGCAAAAATCATCGAGATCCCGCGGGGGACCATGAACCACCACATCAACAAACTCGAGACCGCAGGAAAAATCCGAAAAGTTGCAAGAAAAGGAATGACCTGCCTGTATGCGGGGACATGCAGTGAGGATGAAATCCGCGAGTTCATGCAGCGTCTCATCGTACGGGAAAAACCGCATAAAATATTCACCACGATTGCAGAAGCTCCGGGAATCTCCCAGACCGATCTCATAGAAATAACCGGCATACCGCACTCAACCCTCCAGTGGCACCTCTCACAGTTCGCACGCTACAATGTGCTGGAGACCTATCGGGAAAAAAATTTCACCCACTATATCATTCCCTCTGAATACCTCAGAATCTATCAGAGCCTCACGAGTAAAAACGAGAGCATCGCAGAATAATTTATCCTTAACACAGGAATCTGCACTCAACTGGCGAACAAAAAATATTTTCAGAATCCCACACCATGAACAATACTTATCATCGAAAAAAACAACATACTCTACAAGAATTGTGAATACATTACCCATTGCAGAGGACAACAGAACAGAGTTCAAGGCTATGCTCACCGAAAAACTCGAAAAAGAAGTTGTCGCATTTTTAAACTACAAAGAAGGCGGATACCTGTATATCGGCATAGCTGACGACGGAACAGTCTGCGGAATTTCTGATCCTGATGCAACACAGCTTACAATAATAAACAGAATCAAGGACAACATCTCCCCTTCAACTCTCGGATTATTTGATATTGAAACATACCATCACGACGAAAAAGCCTATTTGAAAATAACCATCTCCAGCGGACCGGAGAAACCCTATTACCTGACACGATACGGCATGTCTCCCCGCGGTTGTTACCTTCGCGTGGGTGCCGGCATTCAGCAGATGTCGCAGCAAAAAATCGATGAATATTATGCAAAACGAACCCACAACACCCTTGGACTCATGGTCTCACCAATCCAGACGCTGAGCTTTGCCCAGCTGAAAATATATTATGAGGAAAAAGGGTACACCATCAACGACACGTTTCTCAGAAATCTTGGTCTCATCAACCGCGATGGAGAATATAATTATGCAGCCTATCTGCTCGCAGACACAAACGGCGTATCCCTGAAAGTCGCACGATATTTTGGCTCTGACAAAATCGATCTCATCGAAAATGAAGAGCTGGGATACTGTTCGCTGGTAAAAGCCACAACCCAGATGCTTGACAAACTTGAACTGATAAACATCACCCGCACGAAGATAACAGGGAAAGAACGTATCGAAAAACGCCTTGTTGACTCGCGTGCACTGCGGGAAGCCGTGATCAATGCAATCGTACACAACGACTACTCGCGAGGTACAGCACCAACCGTAGAAATTTTTTCAGACAGAATAATGATCACATCAGCAGGAGGGCTCCCGCAGAATCTTACCGAGGAAGAATTTTTCGCAGGAATTTCTGCTCCCAGAAATCAGGAACTGATGAGAATATTCCGGGACCTGAATCTTGTAGAACAGCTTGGTTCAGGACTCAGGAGAATACTTGCAAAGTACGACAGATCCATATTCGTGTTCTCTCCAAATTATCTCCGTGTAACCTTCCGGTATGATGAACCTCAGGATGAGACTATAAATGAGACTATAAATGAGACTATAAATGAGACTATAAATGAGACTATAAATGAGACTATAAATGAGACTATAAATGAGACTATAAATGAGACTATAAATGAGTCATTACACAACGAGTCCACGCTGGAAAAACTGGTTTTAGACTATCTCAAGAAAAATCCGAAAGCAACCTATGCGGATATTGCCCGTGAAACAACCCTCAGTAGGAGTACTGTCGCCCGCCTGATTCAGATGTTACAAAAAAATGGTTCAATCATCAGAGTCGGCTCAAACAAAACCGGACACTGGCAAATAATCCCCTAAAAAATTATTCTTTTTTCAAAGAAGTTTCGCGGGAAGCCGCCGCACACTGGCAGCATCCCCCCTTCTCCTTCTTCGAACAACCGCAGCAGCATGACCCCTGAGTGAGGTTCCGCTTCAGCATCAGGCCGAACACCAGCAGAATCACAACCGCCAGCAGTACAAACAGCACCGTCCAGAGAGGATCACCCGAATCCAAGAAGAACACCTCCCTGATAGATGATGAAGGAAACAATCCAGGCAACTACGCACATCATCACAGCTGCGCCGACCGTAATTTTCCACGAGTTTGTCTCCTGCTTAATCGTCAGCATCGCCGCAAGGCAGGGCATATACAGAAGAATAAACACCATGAACGAGTAGGCGGAAAGCGGCGTGAACACATTCATCAGCACATCACCCAGAGCCTCATCGCCCACACCGAACAGCGTGCCAAACGTTGCTACCACAACTTCTTTTGCAATCAGTCCCATGATCACTGCAATTGCCGCCTCAGGAATACCAAAGCCGAGCGGTGCAAAGATGGGAGCAATCGCAGAACCTATCATGCCGATGATACTTTCAGAAGATCCGTACTCAACACCGAACGGCAGCGAGGCAAGCAGCCACATCAGAAGTACCGCCGGGAAAATAATCACTCCGGCCTTCTTCAGAAACAGACCCGCATGCTCGAACGAATGAATGAGGACACCTTTGATTGTTGGGATCCGATACGGCGGCATCTCCAGAACAAACGCCGAAGACTCACCCTTGAAGAGCGTCTTGCGAAGCAGGAGCCCCACAATCAGCGCAACGAGAATGCCCAGCAGATACAGCGAAAACATTACCAGACCCTGCACTTGCGGCACAAAGAAGATGCCGACCAGCAGAAGATAGACGGGAAGCCTTGCCGAGCAGGACATAAACGGTGTCAGAAGAATCGTCAGCAGCCGCTCACGCTCGGTCTCCATCGTACGCGTCGCCATAATTGCCGGAACGCCGCAGCCGAACCCAAGCATCATAGGAATAAAGGATTTTCCGTGAAGACCAAGCCGGTGCATAATCCGATCCATGATCACAGCAACCCGTGCGAGATATCCTGAGTCCTCAAGAATTGCCAGAAGGATGAACAGCAGAACAATGTTTGGCAAAAAGATCACAACTGATCCGACACCGCTGATCACACCATCACAGACAAACGAACTTACCCAGTCAGGAGCACCGCTCGAGGCAAGAGCGTCACCGGCAAATTCAGAAAGTGTGCCAAAGATGGTGTCGATCATATCCATGAACGGCGCACCGAGCATAAACACAATCTGGAACACCGCATACATCACCACAAGAAAGATCGGAAAACCGAGCCACTTGTTCGTCACAAACCGGTCGATTCGTTCCGACTGATTTTTTCCTCCAGAGTCTGCATGAAGACTCACCGACTCGTGAAGAATGCCTGCGATGTATCCGTAACGCTGGTCGGCAAAAACTTCCTGCGGGGTTGTGCCGAAAATTTCCTCCAGATGTTTTCTGGTCTTTTCAATTTTTGTTCGGATCTCATCCGAAAAATTTTCCGGAGCTCCATGGATCAGATACTGAATCAGATCCCAGCGGGAAACCTCAGGCAAAATATTGGAGAGCTCTGCAAGGTGCTGCTCGATCTCGTTTGAGTAATGAGGGAAGTTTGCAGTTGCCGCAGGTTTTTTCAGGATTTCCTGAATCAGCTGATCTTTTCCGGTGTCATCGATCGCTTCAATCCGCACGACCGGAACGCCAAGGGATGCGGAGAGTTTTTTGGTGTCGATGATGATGCCTTCAGCGTCAGCATATCGGTTCAGATTCAGCGCGAGAATCAGCGGGACGCCGAGCTCGATCAGCTGAAGGGTCAGGTAGAGGTTTCGTTCGAGATGTGCGGCGTCCACAATGTTGACCACGACGTCCGGCTTTTCGTGCAGGAGGTACTCAACGGTAATCTCTTCTTCGAGAGATCGGCTGCTCAGGCTGTAGGTCCCGGGGAGGTCAACGATCTCAAGGGTTGTTCCTTCATAGGTTGCCTTTCCTTCTTTTCGTTCGATGGTGACGGTTTTTCCCGGCCAGTTCCCCACATGGTGGCGCATGCCGGTAAGGTTATTGAAAAGAGTGGTTTTGCCGCAGTTCGGGTTTCCTGCAAGGGCGACGATGATTCGCTTTTCGCTCATGCAATCTCCATGAGAATATTTTTTGCTTCGTTTTTGCGGATTGCAAACTGACATCCGCGGACACGGACAATCATGGGGTCACCAAGTGGGGCGTTGCCAAGTACGGTGATGTCGGTTCCGCGGGTGATGCCGAGTTCAAGAAGGCGTTTGGTTATTTCTGCACCATGTTCAAGGGATGCGACCGTCGCAGACGAGCCGCAGGGAATGCAGTTTAGGGTTACGAGAGGTGATGTCATTTGCATACTACTTTGTTTGCGGTTAGGTGGGTATATTCCGCCGCCTAATTTTATTCGGGAGCGATGATGCAGCCGAAGATGTTTCGGGTTTTTTCAAAACATCCGAAAATTCGCAAAGCAAATGCTCATAATCTTGCGTGAGAAAACTTAGTAGCACATGGATGTGATCCCGCAAGCGCCACATTGTAAACGCCTGACTATGAAGGAGGAGGATTATCTTGAGGCAATCCTCAATGTTTCAGCAGAGAAGGGTTATGCTAAAACACGGGACGTCGCTGACGAGCTGGATCTGTCGCCTCCTTCGGTTGTGGAGATGTTTGCAAAGCTTGATCACAAGAAACTGGTGGTCTACCGCAAGTACGAAGGGGTCACGCTAACAGATTCGGGCCGGGCGATTGCTGAGCAGATCAAGTACCGCCATGATGTGCTGGTGGAGTTTCTCCGGCTGATTGCGGTGCCCGGGGAGATTGCTGAGAAGGATGCATGTTTCATGGAGCATGAGCTGAACGCGGTGACGATTCGGAAGATAAAACAGTTCGTTGAGTATGTGGGCAGCACGAAGTCCGCCCATGCAGAGCTGAAGCGGTTTACTGAGTTTTGTAAGTGATTATTTTTTGAAACGCGAAGAACGCTAATAGCGCGAATCGCATGCCTTTGGCCTGCTCACCGCTTCGCGGAATAAAAAAATCGCCAATGGCGATTTTTCAAAAGAAAAAAATCATCTGCATTTTTTCGAACAGAGAAATTTGTCTAAAAAATAATTTTGGTAATTTTTTAAAAATCGTCAATGGAAATTTTTCAAAAGAAAAAAATCATCTGCATTTTTCGAACAGAGAAATTTGTGCGAAAAATAATTTTGGTAATTTTTTAAAAATCGCCAATGGAAATTTTTCAAAAGAAAAATCATTTGCATTTTTCGAACAGAGAAATTTGTCTAAAAAATAATTTTGGTAATTTTTTAAAAATCGCCAATGGAAATTTTTCAAAAGAAAAATCATTTGCATTTTTCGAACAGAGAAATTTGTCTAAAAAATAATTTTGGTAATATTTTAAAAATCGCCATTGGCGATTTTTTATTCGCGCTATTCCGCGAAGCGGTGAGCAGGCCAAAGGCATGCGATTTGCGCTATTCGCGTTTCATCGCAGTTCCTCATCACGACCCGAACCGTTTCTGCGTGTACCGCTGCCAGAGTTTCCAGCACCCGACCGCAAAACCAATCACCACAATCACCGCAATAACCGCAAACAAGGGATTCATCATCCACAAATTGATGATGAACTGCATGCCAACAGCCATCGTCAGCGTTGCAAGAACACTTCCCACGAACACAATTGTTAACAAAATCCGCGGTGGCACAGACAACAGTCTTCCAACAATAGTTGTGTTGATCGCACTCGAACCCATGAATGGAATGTACATAAACAGAAACAGACCGATCAGCGACAGCCCTTCAATCCAGCGATGCTTCTGTAAAATCTCATTCGTCTTCTTCGTAAAGTATCGAAGAAGCCTGCCCAGAAGCGGAATGCGGAGCAGCAGATCAAAATTGTACGCGATAATTACTCCAAGCACCATATCGCTCGCAATAACACCGACCGTAATCTGCCACCAGGAGATACCAAGCGCCATGGCAATTGGCACGATACTTTCCTTGCCAAACCCGGGCATGATGTAGGCAGCAAGACATCCTGCCAACTTGTAGAACTCGCCGGCAGGCGACGTCAGATAAAGCAGCAGCAGCACAGCACCAAACACTGCCAGAACTCCGCCCGACATCAGCAGCCGAATACGCAGGGTCGGCTGATAATATGGAGTAATGGCGTCTTCGGTCATAGAATACTGACGTAGTATATGCGCTTAGGAAAGAAAATCTTCTTCATCTGCATCACAGCCGCATGCAGGATTTTTCGGGGAAAACCGCTTCGTATACCGGTGCCACAAAACCGCGAGTACAATAACAGCAGCTGCGATCAAAACAATTGCAAGCACCGCATACCATGGGTTAATCTGCCAGAGATCCAGAACCGCAGCCGAACCAAACGCGATCGTCAGCGTCGACAAAATACTGCCGAGCGTCACAATCCAGAACACCGTTATCCTTCGCATGCCAAAAAGCTGGCCGAGAATGGTGGAGTTCGTTGCGCCTGAACCCTGCAGCGGGATGTACATGAAGATCAGCAGACCCACATGCGACAGCTGTTCGATCCAGGGACTTTTCTTGCGGACCTTGTTCGCCCCTTCCGTGAATCGGTGAATAAGTCCGCCGACAAACGGAATCTTTTGCAGCAGATCAAAGTTGAGCGCAATTATAAGACAACTGCAGATGTCCATTAAGATAATGCCTGAGCTGATGATCCATGCAGGAAACCCAAGACCCATGGATATAGGAATGATTGTTTCCTTGCCGAACGGCGGCACAAGATAGGCGATGAGAAGCCCGGCAATTATCAGAAACTTTTCGCTCGGCTGACCAAGAAGGCCGCCTTCCGGCGGATACACAAACCACAGAAACACAATAAATGCACCGTAGAGAGCGAGCGGACCACCCAGAAAAACAAGCCGGCGAAGGATAATCCTCGCCCATTCCTGTGTAGTACGTCCTTCTTCAGCCATAAATGATACTTATATAGATGGCATGGCAGGCATAAAGGGTTATGGGAAAGGAAAAGCCCGGAACAATTTCCTGACACATATATACGAATCCTGACCAATAAAAAAAACAATGGAGATCATCTGCAAACCCTACACATCAGATGACGAAAACAAAGTCACCGCCATCTGGAACGATATAGTACTTGACGCAAACGCATTTCCTCAGGAAACTGTACTCACACAAAACGAAGCAGACACATTCTTCAGATCCCAGACCGCAACCTTCTGTGCATTCGCAGACAATGAGCTCGCAGGATTTTACATCCTGCATGACAACAATGTCGGACGCTGCTCGCACACCGCAAACGCGTCCTACGGCGTTGCCAAAAAGTTCCGCGGGTGCGGCGTTGGAAAAACTCTTGTTGCAGACTCACTTACAAAAGCAAAAGAGTGCGGCTATCATGGACTTCAGTACAACGCAGTCCTGAAATCAAACTACGGAGCAGTCACCCTCTACCTCAAACTCGGATTCAATGTGATCGGAACAATTCCGAACGGGTACCGCAAAAACGATGGAAGTTTTGAAGACCTGCTGATCTTCCACAAAACACTCTGAAAAATTAGTGATTGATCACGCGGGTGTTTCTACCCATCAGTTTCCCGCAGTGAACCTTGCCCATCACCAGAATATTTTCCCCATGCACCTCATCAGACACAATGCCTGGGCGGAGCAGCACATTGCCGTTTGACTTCACCACACGCACGCGGGCACCATCGCAGATCGTTACCTGTTCGGTATCTGACACCAGCTCCCCTTCCACCAGACAGCCGCGGGAGATAACAGCCCCGTTACAGGTAATATTTCCCCCGACCCGTGACCCCACACCAAGCGAAAGATTACCGGTGACCACAAGATCTCTCCAGAACTGGGTTTTTGGAGGCACGATAAAATCCCCGTCAATTTTAACAGACTCCTTAAAATAGGAACCTCGTTCTGCCAGATAAGTCCTGTCCTTTACAAAAACTTTCATCGATACCTCTGTTACGTATAATAACCTTCTTTTTCACGGTATTAATATGTTGTCCATTGCTCGGTTTCTTCAGAACAATGGAGAAATGATACCGTACCACAACTCCATCACAAGAAACAGAAAGAGTGCCGCAAACATTCCGTACTTGATCAGACTCGTGGACCGTGCGGCAATCAGTTCCGCTGGAGTTTTGCAGCGGACAGATTTTGCCGCAGCATACAAAATGAACAGATCAATCACCGCAATTGCCGCAAGATACAGGGCACCCCAGCGTGAATACGGAACAACGCTTGCACAGATCGCACACGCAATCAGGATGACTGAAACGTAACCGCTCTTCTGCACTCCAAGAATCATCGGAAGTGTGCGGGCCCCGCCCGCCGCGTCCCCCTCGATATCTTCGGCTGCCTTGAGAATCTCGCGGGCAAGCGTTCCAAAGAAGGTGATCGCAAACAGCGGCAGCGTAACAATAAACGACTCAGGGCCAACAAGAACTCCGCCGAAGAGGAAGATGCTTCCTGAAAGATATGCAACCGAAAGATTTCCCAGCAGCGGCATTTTCTTCAGCTTCGCCGCGTACGCAATCAAAAGAATTGTGTTTACCACAGCTATTGCAAGACACCAGAAGTTGGTTGCAAAGCTTACGAGAATACCAACGGCAAACAAAACTCCCGCCCACACCGCAGCATTGCGGGGAGAAAGTGCGCCTGATGGAATCGGGCGGTCGGGCCGGTTAATCGCATCGATATCCCGATCAAAGTAATCATTGAGCACATTGCCCGCACCACAGATTACGGTCACAATCACAAAAAGGGCAAGAGCGGAAAAAATATTGGTTCCTGATGCGATCAAGTAAGCAATGATCGCCGTAATACCGGAAATTACCGCGTTTGCCGGACGAATAATCGTAACGTAGGCGGAGAGGCTCATCAACTACTGTTTTGTTGTAGAACCTGAAAAAGGGAAGGTATCAGACTGCGGGACTCAGGTTGTCCCCGCGTCTGATGAAAGGAACATAATACAGCTCATGACCGCGAACCGCAAAATTGTACTCAATATCCTGCAGAGTTCCGGAAAGATCAACCTCATGCTTCAGGAAAAGAAACTCAGCATCCTTCTCCGCGATCTTGGAGTTTTTCACCGCAGGCAGATGAGGGACACGGCGGAAGTCCTGAATCTCTTCAGCTTTGGGCATTGATCTGCTGAACTCAAGGTTCCATCCGGCAGTCCTTCGCGGCATCAGATCTGCTGCGCAGACATAGAAACTGCATAAGCCCCGCATGGGTTTTTTCGTGATCCGCAGAAACCCGCCGACCGTATCACAGCGGGTGACCGTGATATCAGTGTCAATTCTCCAGAACGGAAGGTAGACAAGATCCTTGTTCTCAGACTTCGGCGCAAGAATGTGGGGAACAACTTCGCCCACATCACTGTCTAAAAATTCCATCGTTTTTCTGCATGCCGGACAGAAGAGGATGAGGTCAGCCTCTTTTGCTTTCAGCGGAGAACCGCAGGCGCGGCAGTACAGATTTTTTACCAGCAGTGCCATGTTATCGTGTAATCTCCCGGACAGTTTTCTGTCCAAATCTTTTGGTCGAAAGTGAGATGCCGCCGGTGAGTTTTCCTTCGGTGACTTCTGATCCAAATCTGAACATCCAGTAGCCGGCAAGAACGAGAATGAGACCCATCACTATGCCGCCTAAACCGGCGAGGGCGTAGTCAGAGCCAGAGTATAGGGCGTACGCAACTCCTGCTCCGGCACAGATTCCACCAAAGCCTGAACCAAGACCCGCGGCGAGTGCCTGATACGTCTGGTCGCCGGGCGCCCGACCGGAGACCGGAGTTCCCGCAACACCGTCAAGCACCACAAAATAGTCGCGTTCCCGGTACTGATACCGAATAATCCAGTAAGGATAGTAGAGAAGCGAGAACTCGCGGGGCACGCAGAATGTTTTGGAGAATGTCATGGTTTCAATGCCTGCTGATGCGCGGCGGTATGCTTCCATCCTGATGTCGGTGTCTGCCTGATCGTAGGCTTCATCACGCGATGAGGTTGTTTCAAAGACTGGTATATCACCGTCAGCGTACGGCAGAAGTTTTCCGTGCGGGTTGGGCGGAACTGCAATGCCGAGGTCACCGGTCTGACAGGCGATGACCGACCAGACATACTCACCGTCCGAGCTTTCTTCGTGATGCGTGGTATGCGTGTGGCCGTCTTTGTCGGTGTGCTCGGAGTAACCGCAGGCAATTGCTTTGCCGGTTCCAATCAATCGCCAGAACGGCAGGTACATGGGAAATATTTCGGTGATGACGGCAGACGCCGCAAGGTCGCGGGCTTTGGGGAATGTGCCAAACCATTTTCGCGCGAAAGTTTCGGCAGCGGTTTCGGTGACTTCCATTTTGTACATGAACCGCGTAATGCCGGCATCATCTGCGATTACCGCAAGTGCCGAGCTGCAGTACGGACAGAATGCGAGCCGGTTTCCTTCGGCGATTTCAATAGTTCCACCGCAGGCAGGACAGGAGAGGCCGACAAGGAGGTTTGCATCGCTCATTGTTTTGCTCCTCCGTCAGGTGTTTTGACAACTGCCCGACCGGTGAACATAGCAAGCGCAGCTCCGGCAAAAGCAAGCACATAGAATATCGGTGTTATGGTGAAACCGAGAATGCCGCCGATGAAGGCGAGAAGAAATCCTCCGCCGACGACAAGAGCGTAGGGCGCGGCAGATCTCCCGGGAAATCCTGCGGTGTAGACGCGGCCTGAGGTTCCTCCCATTACCGAGATGTAGTCCACGCCCTGATACCGGTAGTGAAACACGTAGAAGGGGAGGTAGAGAAGCGCCTGTTCTTTTGCAGTTCCCGGGAGGTCTGCAAGATAGGTCTCGACGCTGATCTCTGGAGTGATTATTTCTGCTCCTTTGGTAGAGATGGAGGAGTCAAACACCTTCACATCGCCCGGAGGAATGATCTGGCTCTGAAGACCCGGAAGTGTTGTTCCCTTTGCCGGTTTGATGATGGATTTTTCCTGGCCCTTGATTGTTCTGCGGAAGAGAAAGACCGGGAAGTAGATCTTTTCAACTGAAGTAATCTCCGCAGTCTGTTCAAGATCTTTGGCGAGCGAAGGGCCTGCGCACCAGCGGCGAAACACTGCACGGGCTTTTTCTTCGTCCAGAATGAAGGGCATGATGTAGTTGAAAATGACACTGCTTCGGTCGATGTAGATGACGGTCTGGCAGGAGTCACAGGTGACATACTGTTTGCCGTGTTCGGCACGTACCGGAGCGCCGCATTTCGGGCAGCGGAGTTGCGACATGATTAGAGTATGTTTGGACGGGATGTGTGGTTAAACTGTTGGATATTTTGAGAGAAATGTTCCATTCGAAACATCTCTTGCTTCAAAAACACCATAACAAATAAACCACATATTGATATACATAATTTTGACATCCAAACGATGCAGACCCGGCCAATCACAGGGAAAATCATGCCCAAACAAGAAGACGTATTAGTTGTCATGCCACACTACTACTCAATAGTACTCCAAACGAGTACAGATACAACAATGGAGATTTCAAATAATGACGCTTGACAGCAGCAGTGGAGACCCCTCAAACGGAAAAGAGGATAGCACACTTTCGTTGTCAGAAGAAACGAAGCTGCGGCAGGTTTTTTGCCCGGGATGCTTTGAAGAGATGGCAAAAGAGGAGCTGATCGGAAACAAATGTCCGCTCTGCGGATACCGGCTCGACCTTGAAGACCTCGACGAAGAGATCAGCGGAGACAGCGACGAAGAGCTCGTATGGATGCTGACACAAAATCTCCAGCGCTCGCTTCTTGAATGGCTGATGAACATGGGAGCAGCACCCCTCGCAGCATACAGAATTGCATCAAGAATCTGTGAACGCGAAGACATCCCGACTAAAAGCGGAAAAACAACAGCGTTCACCTTCACCGCACGCATGACCCCTGAAGAAAAAATGCAGGAAAAGCGATGCAAAATCTGCGGCAAAACATTTACCTCGGAAGGAAGGAAGATCATCTCCGGCGATCTCTTCGACCCGGAACCAACAGTCGAGTACTTCTGCAACGGCTGCCGGCCACAGAACTAATTTTTTTTTATTTTTTTCGAATACAGTTAATTCGGTGAGTGGTGCATTACGATTTTTTTGTGTTGCCCACGGAACACACGGAACACACGGAAATTTCACGGAAAAAACATCACGGAGCAGACGTGAACAACACGGAATTCAATTTGTTTTTATTTCTGTGATGTTCACGTCTGCTCCGTGATGTTTTTCCGTGAAGCTCAGTGTTTTCCGATTTTCCGTGGGCGGAGCTACGAAGCGGTAATGTGAGCGATTCAAAGTTAAGGTGAAAAAGGCTATCCCTCAGCGCCTCATAATGGTAAATCATATTCATGGGACTCTTTGACCGGATCAAAAAAACCGAAAGCACCAAAGATACACAAGCTGCCGACTCTGCCAGATACTACAGCGACGCAATCTCTTACCTTCGGTACGACCGATACAACGACGCCTTATGGTGTCTTGACAAAGCAATTACCGCAGACCCAAACAATGCTCCTGCATGGAACGACAAAGGACGAATCCTCGCCTCCCGCGGAAAACGCGACGAAGCAGTCCTCTGCTACGACAAAGCAATAGAACTGCGGCCCACAACCGCCGTCTACTATCACAACAAAGGCGACACGCTTGCATCCTTTGGAGAAAATGAAGCAGCCGACATATGTTTCACCGAGGCTCTGAAGCACGAACCAAACAACGTCGTCTACCTCACCAGCCATGCACGAATGCTTGCTGCCGCAAAAAATTACAAAGAAGCAGACGCCGTTATGGTCTGCGTCTGCGAACTTGAACCGCGGGCGCCCGAACACTGGTTCAACCGGGCGACAATGCTGTATGAAGCAGGAAAACTCGAAGACTCCATCGCCTGCTACTCGGCAGTCATCGAAATAGCTCCCGGACACGCAGTAAGCTACTTCAACTGCGGCAACGCATACCGCGAACTCGGCGACTATGAAAAAGCCGTCTACTTCTACGACCGCGCCCTCAAATATGACCGGACCATGACCGGAGCCATGAACAACAAAGGGCTTTCACTCAGCTGTCTTGGAAAACACCTCGAAGCCTACGACTGTTTCCGCCGGGTCCTCATCGCACTCCCAAACGCTCCTGACATCTGGTACAACAAAGGCTACGAACTTCTCATGCTCGGCGAAAAATCCGACGCAGTTGAAGCATTCAACACCGCCCTCTCGCACTGCACCGAACAAGACGCAGAGCTCATCACACGTATCCAGACGGAAAAACGCAAGGCCGAATCGGCCTGAAAAATATTTTTATTGATTCGGATCAGCTGATATTATCGATGCTGTATCCGCGGGTCGTTAAAAGTTCCTTGACCCGGTCTCGGTGGTTACCCTGAAGTTCAATGGAGTTTTCCTTGACCGTTCCACCGCAGGCAAGCCGGCCTTTAAGAAACTTGGAAAGATCCTCAAGATCGATCTCATACGGATCAAGGCCGTCAACAACGGTAACCTCTTTTCCGTAGCGTCTCTTGCTTACTTTTACGGTAATTCTTTGCTGTTCCTTTGCGACTTCTTCACAAATACAGAGTTCTTTTGGTAAACCACATTTCGGGCAGATGCCACTATTCATTGCATTACTAAGTGGTGTCCGTGAGTTAAAATAGATATTGTCTGGACCCAACGCAAAATGATCCCCGCACAACTGCCGAAATTATCCATGATAGTTGAAAAAATAGTTCTCCAACTTTTCCCCGCGTTCGACAAACTCCCGTTGTTCCCTGGTCAGCACAAGATCGCGTTCGCGACTCTGCACCGCAGGACAGAATCTGCAAAGCGTCGCGTCAACCTCTCCCTGAACCGCACGGACCGGGCAGTAATAGACGCCTTCATGCAACTCAACCGCGTAGCCGCCCGGAAACGGTGTTCCCACCGGATGAGCAGGCGAGTCTGCGATGTACATCGTGTAGGCGGCGATGAGATGCTTAAGCACGGCAAGCCGCTTTCCTGTGGTCCGGACCGCAGCGTCATTAGCAAACTCCTTCCATGACCCAAACAGACGCATGTTTGCATGAACGTCTGCGAGTTCGGCAGTCATCATCCGATGGTAGCCGTCCACAATCTGGATACGGGCAGAGTCAAGCAGAGCGTCTGCATAATCTTTCGGAACATAGGCAAGTTTCTTCGCATATCTGGCAAGCATCTCCTCCAGATCGTCGGGCGTGAACGAAGCCCCTGCGGTCTTCAGTGCAGCAAGCAGCTCGCCTTTGCGTGAGAGGAGGCTCAATGCTTCCCAGTCAACATTTTTGGTTGCGGCCGCCGTTCCTGAGCGGTTCCAAAATCCCAAATTACATCACCCGCTTGATGCTCATGCTGATCCGGCTGCGGGCAGCATCAACAGACAAAATCATCACGCGAACCTGTTTGCCGACCGAAACAATTTCGGACGGATGCGCAACAAATCTGTCGGCAAGCTCGCTGACATGCACAAGTCCGTCCTGATGAACGCCCACATCCACAAATGCGCCGAACGCGGTCACGTTGGTTACAACGCCGGGCAGCACCATGCCTTCGGCAAGATCGGAGAGTTCGTGAATCGACTGATCGAAGGAGAACTTCTCCTCGCCGGTGATGCGGATATCGCGACCCGGGTTTCCCAGCTCGTCGATGATGTCCTCAATGGTGACAAGCCCGCAGTCTTCGCTCACATACTTTTCCGGCTCGATGCGTTTGAGAAGTTCAGAGGCACCGGCAAGTCTGCCCGCAGACACGCCAAGATCTTTTGCCATACGTTCGACAAGAGAGTAGCGTTCAGGATGAATGCCAGTCATATCAAGCGGGTTGTCGCCGCCGATGATTCTGAGAAATCCTGCCGCCTGTTCAAAAGTTTTCGGACCTACACCCGGAACGTTCAGGAGCTCGCCCCGGTTTTTGAACGGACCGTTTGTTGTTCGGTAGACAACAATTTTTTCCGCGAGCGAAGGACCAATGCCTGAGACGTAGGAGAGGAGGGAGGCGCTTGCGGTGTTGAGGTTTACGCCGACTGAATTCACGATCTGCTCCACGATGTCGGCAAGTTTTGCGGCGAGCCGGTTCTGATCAACATCATGCTGGTACTGACCGACGCCCAGAGATTTCGGATCGATCTTGACAAGTTCGGCGAGAGGGTCCTGCACGCGGCGTCCGATGGAGACAGCGCCGCGAAGGGTGATGTCAAGGTCAGGGAACTCGCGTCGTGCCTCAGCTGACGCCGAGTAAACAGATGCGCCGCACTCGCTTGTGAGAAGCACCGGCAGCGGCCTGCCGAATGTGATGCCGCGGACGAACTTTTCAGTTTCGCGTCCTGCAGTTCCATTGCCAACAGCGATGATATCGATTGCATGGGTTTTGCAGAGTTGTATCAGCGCGGCTCTGGCGGCTGAAGGATTCGTCTGGGGATAGATGACGCCGGTCTCGACAACGTTTCCTGTTGCGTCAAGGCAGACGAGTTTGCAGCCGGTCCGGTATCCGGGATCAATGGCGAGCACCCGTTTTTCTCCTGCGGGTGCTGCGAGGAGAAGGTGACGGAGGTTGTCTGCAAACACAGCGATTGCTTCGGTGTCTGCACGCTCTTTGACGGTGTTGAAGAACTCGCGTTCGAGCGAGGGGAGGATTAACCTTCGGTAGGCGTCGGTTGCTGCCGCCGCGACCTCGGCGGAGGCTTCGCCGCGACCAGTCACCACCTGGGTGTGCAGGGATTTGAGGACAACATCCTCAGGCGGGGCGAGGTGAAGGCGGAGGACACCTTCGCGTTCTCCGCGCATGACGGCGAGGATCCGGTGCGATGCCGCTCTGGTGATGAGTTCGTCCCAGGCAAAGTATCCGGCATAGACTGAGGCGTCCTCAGCTTTTCCTTTGATGACGTCGGACGAAAGGTGTGCGGAGCCTGCAAAAATGCCGCGTATTTTTCCGCGGACGTCTGCGTTTTCAGAGATCTCTTCGGCAAGAATATCGCGTGCGCCTGCGAGGGCGTCTGCTGCGGTCGGTACGGCATCAGAGAGAAATGTTGCGGCGGCAATGCTCGGGGAGAGACGCGGGTCCTGCATTCTGAGGACTGCTGCGAGCGGTTCAAGCCCGCGATCTCTTGCAACACTCGCACGGGTCTGGCGTTTGGGTCGGTATGGGAGATAGATATCCTCAATTTCTGCGACGGTATCAGCTGAGAGCAGTTTGTTCTGCAGATCAGCGGTGAGTATTTTTCGTTCGCGCAGTGAGGTGAGGATGGTGCCGCGGCGGTCATCCACCTGTTTGATGCGAATTAATGCATCGCGCACTGAAGCTATGGCAACTTCGTCAAGAGAGCCGGTTGCCTCTTTTCGATATCTGGCGATGAAAGGAACGGTCGCGCCGCCGCCGAAAAGTGATGCGACTGCTGTTACGGACTCTTCTGATAGAGAGAGGGCGTCAGCAACTTTTCGGCAGAGGCGGGTTGAACCGGGTCCGGAGGAGAGGATCATAGGTGAGTACTATTTTGCACAAGGAACGGGATAAAGTTTGACAGAGAGGCAGTTTTGTTCGTAATGCCTGGGTGTTGCTCATAAATTCGTTTATTGGTGAACACGGTTTAAGATTGGACAGCTCCGCCCACGGAAAATCGGAGCACACGGAAAACACACAGAAAAAACATCACGGAGCAGACGTGAACAACACGGAACTCTCACTCGAAAAATATTATCGTACTCTCATAAAATAATTTTTGATTGTTTTTTAATTTCCGTGTTGTTCACGTCTGCTCCGTGATGTTTTTCCGTGAAACTCAGTGTGTTCCGTTTTTCCGTGGGCGGAGCTGATCAATCCCAAACGAATAAAAAAAAGAACAGCCAAATGGCTGTGATATATCAGATTACGCCTTCTTATCCGACATCGGCTGGGAATGCTTCTTCCAGACCTGCTCGCGGTAGACCGGACCGCTGTTGTAAGTACAGAACGGAATCAGTTTGCCCTCAGGTGTTGCATAATGGATGCAGCACCGCTCCACACGGTCTGTGTCGTAGTTGAAGCAGTCCATGAAATGCATCGTTCCAATGAAGAGCGCATTTTTGTGGAACTCACCGATTGAGTCGTAGTCGTGCTTGATCAGAGCATCATAAATCATCTTGTTCATATCGATCTTGACGCCGTCAACCTCGTCCTTCTCCACCATTTTCCGCATATTGTTGAGACCCGAGGCCATCGCAAGATATCTGCCGGTTTTTCCCGTGGTCTTGAACTTCTCAGCCATCGAGCTGACCTCAGTGAGGAACCTATCCACATCGATGAACCGGTTAACCGGGACAAGATCGCCTGCATCGTTCACAAACCCGTAGGTTGCCGCACCGCAGTGCGGGTGAGCGCAGAACAGAATCTGCGGCTGGTTGGTATAGGACTCAATCAGATCACAGACAGCCATCATCGACGGAACCGGATAGAAATCCGCCTGCTTGATTGCTCCGTTCGTCTGCGTTTCAATGCGTTTGGTTAGATCAGGAACGGTAACACGCTCGCGCTCGACATCATCGTTTTTCGCAGCTCCGGTAAATGCAACCGGCTGGAAGTTAATGCCGCGAATAACATCGATATTTTTGGAGGCGAACTTGATGATCTCACCAACCTCATGATCATTTTTGCCGTTGATAACGGTCGGAACAAGCACAATACCGAGATCTGCCTTGCGGCAGTTTTCGATTGCCGGAAGACTGGTCTTCTCCAGAAGCGGATTGGTTTCCCTGGTAACGCCGTCGAAGTGGAGGTATACCGTGGACAGTCCTGCGTCGCGGAGCTGTTTTGCCAGTTCAGGATTCTGTGCAAGCTTGACACCGTTTGAAGCCATCTGCACCTGAGAGAACCCGAGTTCCTTGGCCTTCCTGATGATATCAGCCAGGTCCTCGCGCATGGTCGGCTCGCCGCCGGCAAGCTGAACAGCCGGGCAGGGAACCGGCTCCTCACTTCTGAGAACCTCGAACATGGAGACGATCTGCTCAAACGTCGGCTCATATATATATCCGCAGGCGCGTGCGTTTGCAAAGCAGAATTCGCATTTCAGGTTGCAGCGGTTGGTGACATCAACATTTGCAAGGAGGGTTCCTGATTTGTGGTGAGCGCAGAGTCCGCACCGCTGGGTACATTCTCCGGGAGTGTCGCAGTTCGGGTTGTAGACGCCGCGGCCGGAGCGATCATACTGATCGAACCGGTAGTACATCGCCGCATCCGACCAGTAAAGAGAACGTGTTTCCCCATGATCCGGACAGGTCCGGTGGATCCAGACTGCACCGTCTTCTTCCGTGACGGTCGCAGGCAACAGCCTGCCGCAAGCAGGACATATGCTTTTTGTTTCTTTGATGATTTTCATAGACCCGCGTTTCTCCTTGGGTCTGACGGTTCGTCCGCCAGAATGTAAGTTATTATATCTTTCTGCTTTCTATTAAATAAACTATGGATAGTGTTAACGGATGATTGTAGAGACGGTTATTGCAATTTTGGCAACTTTCGTCTCTGCTTTCTGGATTATGGTGCCTGCGTATGTGGCGAATGCCGGGGCAGTGCCGTTCGGCGGCGGCACACCGGTTGACTTTGGGAAATGTGCAAAGGACGGGCGCAGATATCTGGGCGACGGAAAGACATGGCGCGGGCTTATCGGGGGCATTTTTGTTGGTGTGCTGTTTGGCCTTTTGCAGATTTTTCTGGCAACAACATTTCACTGGGACTGGCTGCCGCAGCAGACGATTGTGACGATTACAGCCCTTGCAACAGGTGCGCTTCTGGGGGACATGGTGAAGAGTTACTTCAAGCGCAGGTCAGGGAAGGGGCGCGGGGAAAAGTGGCCGATCGCAGACATGTATGATCTGGTCGCAGGGTCGCTGATTCTTCTGGTAATCTGTGCATGGCCGTGGGTAATGGAGTACATCACGATCTGGGTATTTATTGCAATTCTTATCTGGACGCCTCTGCTGCACCGCGGGGCAAATATTATCGGGTATCTGATTGGAATCAAACAGGTTCCCTGGTAATTACTTTTTTTGAGATATCTAAGGGAGCGGGATTTTTCTGTCTTTGGTTACCCCAAACACCGTCAGACTCAAAATCCCACAAACAAAGTTAATGACTTTTCAGACCAAATGATCAAACTCACAATCGTGCACAACACTGAAGTTATAGCACGACCAACAATTCACAATATTTGATCAGGAGATACACTGACATCATGGCAAATCCGGTATTAGAACTGTTAATTCAATATAAAGCTGTGGAATTCGGGGATTTTACTCTGGCATCCGGGGCCAAAAGCACATACTACGTAGATGTAAAAACAGCAATCATGCAGCCGGCACTGCTGGGCGAAATTGCAAAAGAGGTCGCAGAACGCTACGAGTTTGAAGTAGTCGCAGGCGTTGCGGTCGGCGGAGTCCCGCTTGCAGTCGCAGTCTCTCTTGCAAGCGGAAAATCATGCGCAATTATTCGTGCCGCGGCAAAAGATCACGGCAAAAGCGAGATGGTAATCGGTGACGTCGCAGGAAAACGCGTCCTGTTAATCGAGGATGTAACCACCTCCGGCGGCAGCTCAAAATATGGAGTTGACGAACTGCGCAAAGCCGGCGCCATAATCGACTCCGTAGTCTCGGTTGTCGACCGCGACGGCGGGGCAGCCGCACTGCTTGCAGCTGACGGCGTCGCCCTGCACCCGCTCGTAAAAGCAAACGAACTGCTGAACCACTGAAAATTTACCAGAAAATATTTTTGAGAACAAGAGGATGGATATAAAGATGAGAATACTTGTTGTGGGTGGCGGCGGACGGGAACACGCTATTGCTGCTGCACTGTCAAAAAATACCAATACTGAACTGTACTGCGTAATGGCCAAGAAAAATCCCGGAATCGCAAAACTCTGCCGTGAGGTTTTGATCCACCCGGAAACCGATGCCGAAGCAGTCGTAGCATTTGCAAAACAGCACAATATATTATATGCTGTAATGGGTCCCGAAGCACCGCTCGCTTCAGGCGTCTCTGACGCGCTGACAGCTGCCGGCATCGGCTGCGTCGGCCCGTCAAAAAATGCTGCACGCATCGAAACCGATAAAGGATTCTGTCGCAGTCTGATGCAAAAACATAAAATCGACGGCTGTCCGGCATACAAACTCTGCCAGACTCCTGAAGAGGCTGCCGAGTACATCAGAGCCTACTCTGGCGACCTCGCCGTAAAACCGACCGGTCTCACCGGCGGCAAAGGTGTGAAAGTCATGGGCGAACAGGTTGACCGCGAAGGAGCGGTTGAGTATGCAATGACCCTCAAAAATCAGACGATCATCCTTGAAGAACGGCTGCTTGGCGAAGAGTTCACGCTGATGGCGTTCGTGGACGGAAAAACTCTCGTCCCGATGCCGCTCGTGCAGGATCACAAACGCGCGTTCGACGGCGACAAAGGCCCCAACACCGGCGGCATGGGTTCCTACACACTTGCGGACCACAAGTTCCCGTTCGTAACCGATGCAGACTATGCCGCAGCGTTTTCGATCATGCAGGCAACCGTTGACGCGCTTGCCAAGGAAGGATGCCCCTACAAAGGAGTGCTCTACGGCCAGTTCATGAACACGGCAACCGGCCCGAAGGTGATCGAGTACAATGCAAGGTTCGGCGACCCTGAGGCGATGAACGTGCTGACCCTGCTTGAGTCAGACTTCGTAACCATTGCAGAGCACATTATTGCAGGAACGCTCTCGGCAAAGGACGTCTCGTTTGCAAAAAAAGCGACGGTCTGTAAGTATATTGTGCCGCAGGATTACCCGGAAAATCCGCATGCTGGTGACAAAATCACCGTCGGAGCACATGAAAACACCATTCTCTACTACGCAAATGTGGTTGAGGAGAACGGTGTATTAAAGACCCAGACCTCGCGAACGATGGCATTTGTTGGTGTGGGGAGCAGCCTTGCAGACGCTGAAGCAGCAGCAGAGGCTGCATGCAGAAACGTCTCCGGCAACGTCCGTCACCGGACTGATATTGGAACTGAGGAACTGTTTGCCAAGAGGATTTCGCACATGAAGGAGCTGCGCGGATGAAGAAGGATTTTCTGTCGATTACGGATTTATCCTGCGAGGAGTACGATGATATCCTGACGCTTGCGTCACGGATGAAGCGCCAGCGGTATGCAGGGGTTCCCCACCCGCTGCTTGCAGGAAAAACGCTCGCGATGATCTTTGAGAAGGCGTCGACCAGAACACGGATCTCGTTTGATGTGGGTATGTATGATCTCGGCGGGTATGCGCTGTATCTGAACTCGCGGGACACGCAGCTTGGACGCGGTGAAACGATTGCAGATACTGCACGGGTGATGTCTCGGTATGTGCACGGGGTAATTATGCGGACGTTTAAGCATGAGACGATCACAGAATTTGCGAAGTACTCGTCAATTCCTGTTATCAATGCACTTTCCGACAAGGAGCATCCCTGCCAGATTATGGCTGACTCGTTGACGCTGAAGGAGAAGTTCGGCGAGCTTCAGGGTTTGAAAATTGCATGGATTGGTGATGGGAACAATGTCTGCAACTCGCTGATTATGGCGTCGGTTCAGACCGGTATGGAGATTGCGGTGGCAACGCCGAAAGGTTATGAGCCTGATCCCGAGGCGGTGCAGTTTGCACGCGATAACGGCGGTAAAATTGTTACCTATGATGATCCAACCAAGGCTGTTGCTGATGCGCATGCAATTTATACGGATACTTGGATCTCGATGGGCGAGGAGGATATTAAGGATCTGAAGCTGAAGGACTTCAACGGTTTCTGTCTTGATATGCCGCTCCTGAAGCGTGCAGCACCCGATGCAATAGTGCTCCACTGCCTTCCGGCCCACCGCGGTGAGGAGATCACCGATGAGGTGCTTGATTCGATGCAGAGCGGTGTGTGGGATCAGGCGGAAAACCGTCTGCACGCACAGAAGGCAGTTCTTGTGCGGCTGATGGGACAAAATATCTAATTTTTTCGCAAAACAATCTTTGTCGTTTGTCGTTGATGATTTTTCAGATGAGGAGGATCTTTTTTTCGTTTTGTTGATTTTCGCCCGCGATGAGTGATATTTATCTGATGAGTTCCAAATATAAACAACATGGGTGCAGAAAGCAGCACATCAGTCAGGATCACGGCTGATGGCTGCGGAAGGTCGGGGTCGGTTTTTTTTCATGATGACAAACGACAAACATTTGAGTTTTGGTATGATGGGCAGGATATATATCTGAAACACGAATCGCACGCCGTTCCGTCGTGCTCACTGCTTCACAGAATAGCGCGAATCGCATGCGGCCTGCTCACCGCTTCGCGGAATAAAAAAAATCACCAATAGCGATTTTTTTATCTTTATGAGTCCCTGAATACCTCTATCTAAAAATAAGTAACTTGATAATTTTCTAAAAATCGCCATTGGCGATTTTTTATTTGTGCTATTCACGTTTCGAAATATTCACACCCGCACGACCGGCACAGAAATCCCGCTCTCCTCGGCAAACAGCCGTGCCCGCAGTTCCACGCGGTCCAGCATTCCTCCGCAGGTCAGAATCAGCGTATCTTCGCCGGTCATCGCCGCAAGCAGGCACTTATCCACAACACCGTACGTATAATCCGGTGAATGACCCGCATCATGGCAGAAACGCTTTGCCCGCGTCCCCATCGCTCCCATGCGGCGGGAAGAATGCTCAGCACACAGCGTGTCAAGCCCTTCTTTCGTGAGAACATCAGTATCTGCAACAAACACCGTGCCGAATTTTCTCTCCTTCGATGGAACACCCTCAATCAACTGCGTCATCTCAGGAATTCCCTTCGGCGGCACATCAGCATCCACCAGACTCCTGCGGGAAAGCTCCATATACAAATCCAGCAGAACCGGCGGCGTCAGCCGGGCAGACCGCATCAACTCGCGATCCGTAAACACCGCAGCGGGTGTTCCCTGATGCAGCAGCTCTCCGCCGCCCAGCAAAATCACCTCATCAGCCCAGCGGTACGCAAGCTCCACATCATGTGTAGACAACAGAATCGTTGTCCCATCCTCATGCAGCTCATCCAAAAGATCCATGATCTCAGCCGCAGTAGCAGGATCCAGCGACGCAGTCGGCTCATCAGCCACCAAAATCTCCGGCTTCATCGCTAAAATTCCAGCGATCGCCACACGTTTTTTTTCCCCGCCTGACAGATGATGCGGCGCACGCCGCTCATAACCGGCGAGACCAACCGCAAACAGCGCATCAGAAACACGCGATCGGATCTCATCTTCAGGCAGCCGCAGGTTCGCCGGCCCGAACGCCACATCAGCATACACACTCGGCGCAAACACCTGCGCGTCCGAGTTTTGAAACACCAGCCCAACCGCGATTCTGACACGCCGGAGAGACGAGCGGTCATACTCAATCTCAGCCCCATCGACTCGCACAGACCCTTTTTCCGGAACAAGCGTCCCGTTGCACATCAGAAGAAGCGTCGTCTTGCCAGCCCCGTTCGGACCGACAACAGCCACTTTTTTGCCGCGTTCAACCGCAAACGAAATCCCCGAAAGAGACGGGGGACGAGCAGGGTACGAGTACCACACATCATCAAACTCCAAAACATAATCGCTCATACAAACCTCCATTCAAAAATCAACAGCAGAAACGCCGCAACTAAAAACATCGTGACCGCGAACACGGACACGGGCGTCGCACGGCTCTCCTCTTCAGGCAGCACCATACACCCGTCATAACAGCGGGAGTCCATCGACAAAAATATCGCCTCGCCGCGATCCCAGCTGCGGATAAACAGCATGGATGCAAGCATCGAAAACGAACTGATCCAGTTTCTGAACGAACCATACCCGCCCCGCATCACCTGCGCATTGTGAATGCTGATGGCCTCCCCGATAAACACAAAGATGTATCGATAAATCAGCATCGCCAGATCCACAAACTCCTGCGGGAACCGCAGACTCTTCAGGACTTCAAACAGCGAGGTCATCGGTGTCGTGAGCGCCAGGAAGAAAAGACAGCACATGCCGGCAAGCGTCCGCGACAGCACAAGAAATGAGAGCGCAACAGAGTTGGTGGTGATCGAAAGATGCAGGGGACCAATCGTGAAAAGGTCCGCCAATGTTTCGCCGCCGCCGGTGATGAAAAGAATCACCAGAGCTCCGGTACCGGCAAATGCTACCGGAATCATCAGAAGAGATGCATACAGGTGCAGGCTCACTTTTGCAAGAATGAATGACGCGGCAATCATCACTCCGGCAATAAACAGCGGAACATACGGCAGCGGTGACGTCACGGCGATGATAATTGACGCAACGCACAGCACCAGTTTCAGCCATGCAGGAACATGCCGCAGAGGACTTGCCATTGCGGCATCGTCAAGGATGTGCTCGTCAAAGATGGTGTGTTTCTGTTCCCCACACCGTCCTTTGGCACAGCTGGTCCGGTAGCGCAGCCAGTAGAGACATGCGATCACAATCACAGTTCCAATAGCTGCCTGCAAAGCAAACAGCCAGCCGTGCATCTCTTCAGAGAACAGACTGCCTGCTTCAAACCAGGGAACAACGCCCGCCCCTTCAAGCGTGCCGGCAACAATATCATCAGTTCCGGGCTGGGTTCCATACACTGCAAACGAGAATGCGAGAATCGCTGTTATCAAAACAACAAGAATGCCGACCCACAGCCATTTGCGGGAGTTGGGCAGTGCGGCATCCGCGTCACAGACGCCGCCGAGTGTTTTGGTTTCCGTGCGGGAAAGGATGCCAAGGCTCACAAAAATCTCCGGCTTTACGGTGATGACCAGCCGCATCAGAAGAACGATAGCGATTCCTTCGACTACGGCGAGCGGAATCTGGGTGATGCCGAAAATTCCAATGTAGAGGAGAAATGTTGCGAGGATGCCGCCGTCAGCGGCAGGGTAGGCAAGGGCAAGCTGTAGCGAGGTCATCGCGTACGTTGCGAGGTCGGCAGCTGCGGCGGCAGAAAACATGGTTATCGTGAAGCTCCGCACCGAAAACTCAGGAGTGATCAAGTGCCCAAACCGGAATATCATGCAGGCGGCGAGGGGTCCTATGATTCCCATCGCAACAATGTTTGCGCCAAGTGTTGTGAGACCTCCGTGCGCAAGAAACAGTGCCTGAAACACGAGAACGACCGTGCAGAAGACAGACGTGATGGCAGGACCGAACAGGACGGATCCAAATCCGGTTCCGGTCGGGTGGGATGATGAGCCCAGGGATGGTATTTTAAGTGATGAGAGGATAAACACAAATGCACCGGCGAGTCCGAGAAGAGGAAGGGTTTCCGGACGCTGCCGTACGAGCTTTGTGAAGGCGGCAATGCCTGCAACGACGCAGACGGCGGCAATGATTGTCCAGATTTGCCACCAGGGCCCGGGAAGAAAGCCTTCCATGATATGCATAGATCAGAAACACCAATTTATTTGCCGTAGCAAAACATTACTATAGTAATTTCAGACACAATGATTTAAGGTATGCGATTATGAGGGATGATGCAGGCTCAATGTTTTTGAATACAACAGAACATCCAAAGGACGACCGCACAGATGAGGCGACACCAAAAATGCGTGGGGAGAAAAGATGACAACTATTCCAAGAGTTGTGATTGCCGGAACGCACAGCGGATGCGGGAAAACGACAACAACTTCAGGCATTATGGCGGCGCTTGTTGCCCGCGGTCTGGTGGTACAGCCGTTCAAGGTCGGCCCTGATTTTATCGATCCTTCGCATCATGCGATTGTGTGCGGACGCGAGTCGCGGAATCTTGATCCGTTTATGATCGGGGAGGAGGGAGTACGCGACTGTTTTGTGCGGGCATGCGAAGGAGCAGATATTGCGGTTATTGAAGGGGTGATGGGGCTGTATGACGGAGTAGACGGGTCGGACTGTTCGAGTACAGCACACGTGGCGCGGCTGCTTGATGCACAGATTATTCTGGTTGTTGATGTGAAGGGGATGTCCCGCAGTGCTGCGGCGTTGGTGAAAGGTTACGCTGAGTACGACCCGCGACTGAAGTTTGCCGGCGTGATTATGACGAAGGGTGGGTCTGACCGGCACCGCGCCATGGCAACGAATGATATCACGCTGCCGCTGCTTGGATGGATGCCGAGAACGGATGATCTTTTGGTGGAGAGCCGGCATCTTGGTCTGGTGATGGGGGAGGAGGATGCTCGCATGAGATTTGTCGGAGAGTTTGTGGAGGAGCACTGCAATCTTGATGCGATCCTTGCGGCGGCAGAAGAGACGAGCGAGATCTCTTCGTCAATGCAGGAGCCGGGTGGAGCACGGGATGCCAGGGTAAAGATCGGGGTGGCAATGGATGCAGCGTTCTGTTTTTATTACCGTGACAACTTTGATTTTCTGCGTTCCGCAGGAGCCGAGCTGAGATTTTTTTCGCCAATCAGTGACGCGCTGCCGGAGGCGGATCTCTATTATTTCGGCGGCGGGTATCCTGAGCTGCATGCTGAGGCGCTGTCTCGTTCACGGTGCAAAAATGATCTTGTGCGTGCGGCTGATGCAGGGAAACCAATATTTGGTGAGTGCGGCGGTCTGATGTGGCTGTCTCGCAGTATCACGACAGCGGACGAAACGGTTCACAAAATGGCAGGACTGATTGATGCAGACGCGGTGATGGAGAAGCGGTTTGTTGCCCTGAACTATGTGGTCGGGAAAACGGTTGCAAATTCAGCAGTGTTTCCGGCGGATATGCGGTTCCGCGGCCATGAGTTCCATTACTCGCGAACCACACCAGATGCGGACGTGCGGTATCTGTTTTCTCTTGAGCGGGGAGCAGGCATTGACGGACGCGGGAACGATGGGATGATCGCAGGGACGACGGTCGCGGGGTATACGCATATGTACTTCGGGAGAGGTGTTGCTGAGGCGCTCTGCCGGGTGGCTGGGAAAGAGTAAAGGGTTGGTTAATAATTTCATTGATGGGAAATTTCTGTATGTGGTTTCGCTTTGGGTAACCACGGAATGCACAGAAATATCACGGAGCTTCACTGAAAATCGCATACCTTTGGTCTGCTTGCCGCCTCGCCATGGTTACTTCAAACGAGACCAAAGACAAAACCACTATCACACAAAAAAAGAAGGAATGAATTCACCCGCGGTTTACCGGAGGATCAGACACCGGCGGAGTCCGCATCACCTTCAAAGCAGTATAATACTCCATATTGTTCACACAGCCCGGATCTGGGGCAAGATGGTTGCCGAAGTAGCCGTAAGCACGGGCACGGCATCCCCCGCAGTGATACCGGTACTCGCAGGAGCCACAGCTGCCCTCAACCTTATCCTTGTTCCGCAGATCAGTAAGCAGCGGATCGTGCTTCCAGAGCTCCTCGAAGTTCGAGGTCCGCACGTTCCCGATTGTTTTTGGGAAAAACACACAAGGATCAATATCCCCGTTCGCACGAATCGCCATATAGAACCTCCCCGCACCGCAGCCGCCCACAAACTCAGTCAGCCCGAACAGAGCACCATCCACCTCCTGATTGCAGAAATGTGTTGGAACCATTATCTGACCTCCGCCACAGGATTGCTGAAGCGCGACCCTGGCAAACTGCGGAGCGGTTGTTAACACCTGACAGTTTGAACTCGCATTCTTTTCAAACAACATCCGCAGCATATCCTCGCGCTCATGCGGACTCAGATCCTTCTCAATCATATCCTGACCGCGGCCGGTCGGTACAAAATTATAGGCCATCACCCAGTTTACGCCAAGCTCCTCACAAAGATCAATGATTCTTGGAATCTGATCATAGTTGGACTTGGTTGCGGTCGTGGAAATATTCACAAAAAATCCGGCATCAACCGCATTTCTAACACCCGCTATAGTTCGGTCAAATGCGCCAGGGATTCCGCGGAACTCATCATGTGTCCGGGCGTCTGCGCCGTCAATACTTACCTGCACATACTCAGCACCCGCATCCCGCAGCTCCTTTGCACGGACCTGGGTAATCAGCGTACCGTTCGTTGCCAGGGCAACATACATTCCCTTTTCACGTGCACGGCGGATCAGATCCAAAATATCAGGACGCGACAGCGGCTCACCGCCGGAAAACGCAATCACCGAAACACCAAACTTTGCTAAGCGATCAATCAGATCCAGTGCCTCAGCTGTCGTCAGCTCATCATCAAGCGCTTTGCCAGCAGACGCGTAACAGTGGCTGCATCGGAGATTACACCGGTGAGTTACATCCCACACAACCTGAAACGGTGCGCCCGGAACAAACGGGCGGCGGACACCAAACTCTGCAATGCCCTTCATCACCGACACAAGCCCCCTGCGCCAGTACGCATCCTGAAAGGTTTTTTTCAGATCGCTCTCAGTCACGCCAAAATTTCTCGCCCCGGTCTTAATAATAAACGCTGCCTCACGGGAAGCCCTCCGGCACTTCGGACAGGCATTATCCCGCAGGCCAAGATACTGTTCAAGCGCAATCTCCATGCGGTTTCCGCCGCACTCCTCACACTCTCCGCTCATTCCGGCAATTATTTTCCTCGACAGAGGATTACCGATCAACACGCTGAGGATATTGATGCTTGTATCGGTTTCCATAAGCAATCACTGTACCAAAACATCAGTTTCACAGTAATAAATATCGATGGAAAGTGACAAAAATTAGAAAAATAAAAATATTCATAAGAGATTTTTGCGTTTTTCTCACCGCATATCAATATTTCGCAAGTGACAGCGTCGTCTATTAAGTCCTACCACCCACGGAAAAACGGAAAACACAGAAATTTCACAGAAAAATATCACGGAGTAGACGTGAACAACACGGAATCCAAAACAATTCATTTCTGTGATGTTCACGTCTGCTCCGTGATGTTTTTTTCAGCGAAATTCAGTGTGCTCCGCTTTTCCGTGGGCGGAGCGACAAAACGGCGAAACGATAGGTAAAACCCGAAAAAAAAGAAAAGGAAAAAATTCAGGCAACGTGGATGTACTGCGCAACAAGCTCTGCAAACGCCTTGGTATTGCCGAGCAGCTTATCCGAGAGCCCCTTATCATTAAACGCCTTCAGTTTCTTTGCCTGGGAATCAATCACACCTGCCGGGAAAATACCATCCATCTCGAACAGTGCGCGTTTTGCAAGAAGCACATCTGCAGACTCAGAGCAGGAAGCAGGAAGCTGTTTTAACGTCTTCAGGAACGCCGCATACTCCTTGTTGAAGATGTTGCCGCTTGCATACAGCTTCTTTGCCTGTTCCAGCGCATCCGGCATAGTAAGACCATGCATCGCACCAACAATCAGGCAGGCGACCGTCTCATAAATATCTGCCGCACCATCAGCAACCCGGTACTCAAACGTCTGCTTGGACGCCTTGCTCGCCTTGCGGTGGATACCGAAGTTTGCCTCAGCTGCCATATCAGTTGAACCAGTCCAACCGAGCGGCACACGGACCACAACAGACCGGTTGCGGTCGCCCCAGCAGATATAGGTCGGTGCCTCCTGATGCGGAACAAGTCTCAGATATGAAGTTGGAATCGGATTGCCGAACGCCGTAACCGCATCGCCGACATCGAGAATGCCTGCAATCATCTGCTTGGCAATGTCTGAAAGCGCGCCGTCTTTTACCATCATATTTTTGCCGTTCTTTTCGGCAAGCATGTGGAAGTGCAGACCGGAACCTGCTTTGCCGACGGTGATCTTTGGTGCATACGAAACCTCAACACCATACTTGTATCCAAGCATCCGAAGCGCCCACTTCGCAATCACAATCTGCTCAACCGCAAGGATCGGATCGGTTGGCAGGAACTCAATCTCATGCTGCTCATAGTAGTAACCGTCTTTGGTGAAGCAGCCGACTTCCGAGTGGCCGTACTTGATTTTACCGCCGGCACGGGCGACCATCAGCATGGCTTCGGTCCGCATCTCCTCAAACTTACAGAACGGACCGGACGCATGATACCCTTTCTGATCAAGGCCGGGATACAGGGAATCCTCTGGACAGATCACATAATACTCAAGCTCGCCGAGACACTTAAAGTCCATGCCGGTGTTTTTCTTAAACGCATCGCGGGCACAGCGGAGGATGTACTCAGGTGACGAAGCAAGAGGTCTGCCCTGATTATCATAATAGGAACAGAGGATATCAAGCGTCGGCACCTCTGCAAACGGATCCATAAATGCAGTGCTGTAACGCGGAACAACGTAGAGGTCGGAGCTGCCTGCCTCGATAAACGGAAAAATATTGCTGCCGTCAACACGCTCTCCATCCGAAAGGATAGTATCCAGATACTCTTTAGATGAGATGACAAAATTCAGCGTCTTCAGTTTTCCGTCGCCGGCAACATACCGGAAATTCACCATCTCAATGGCCATTTCCTCACAGAAACGGATGATATCTTCTTTGGTAAATTCAACAGGATCTTTTTTCAGGAACTGTACCAGATCACTTGGATTCATCAGTATTTCTGAGTCGTTCATTGGGGTAAATATTCGAAGGGACGACATAAATATTCAACCATGTGAAAGTGAAACCGGTCATGAAAAAAGGCAGATACTGTCGAAAAAAATAGTGAGGGGTGATGACCCCGCACGTCAGGACTCTGCAGTGATGGTGATGCCTGATGCAAGGAACCAGGTGTCATCAATCGGCAGAACATACATAAGTGTTATATCATTTTCGCCGGTGTACCGGTTGGGATAATATTCATACACCATACCGCCGCCTGAGTTTCCCAGCACCATCAGGTCGCGGCCAAATGATCCGCCGTAGATATCGACAGCGGCCGCGGCATCGTTGCCGATAAGCTCCGTGTCGTAAGGACGGGCAAGAACGATACCTGTGGAGTTAATCGCAATAAGCCGGATATTTTCAGAGTAAAACGGGCCGTTCGGAGTATTCAGTGCCGTAATTGTCGCATCTTTACCGTTGACAGCAGCATACTGGGCAACCTGGCGGGTGTACTCAATCATGGCATTATTAAGCTCCGGATCCACGTACCTTGCTTTTTCCTTCATATAGCTGCCGGCAGAAACGAACCAGGTGTCATCAATCGGCACGACATAGGAGAGTTTTACCTCGATCTCCTGATTTTGCATATGGTTGGGGCAGAGATACATTCCATAGCCCCCTCCCTGTTTTGCCCGCTGAACCAGCGTCCGAATGGTTGGAACACCGTTTCCATCCGTGTCAGCGATCAGATTTTCGCCGATATCGCCAGGCATCATTGCGCTTGCAAGGAGAGTTCCGTTGATGTCGATTGCGGTGATGGCGTACTCTTTTGTAACAAACTGACCGTTCGGATCATTGATGGCGGCGAGTGTTGCATCTTTGCCGTTTTTGACCGCATACAGATATGCGGACTGGACAAATTCTTCGAGGGTTTTGTCTGTGTTTGACGTGGGACTTGGAACAAGCTGTCGTTCAGCAGTTTGTATGCCGACCACGACGGTGAGGGGACCAACCCTTGTTTCAAGCGTATCCCATGCCGCGGCAAGGGTGATGTACCTCAAACTGCCATAACTGTAGGTGGAGTAGGTCGCAGTACCATTTTTGGTGGAGATCATTTTCTCAAGCACGGCAGCCGTTTCATACTGACCGGATGCATATGCCATCGAAATTGCATTTCGTCCGATGTCTTTGGAATCATCAGAGAAGAGAACAACACCATTTTCATCCATAATCATGGCAAAAACCTCGTCACGCGGCAACTCTGAACGTGCCGGAATGACAAGTATTTTGGACATAGGATCAAGGAAATACCAGAGGAAACCATCGTAGGATCCGTTTCTGGTGTAGACCGGAACTATGACAGACATCTGGAATTCACCGGTGTCTCTCTGGCAAATATTCTGATATGCCGGATAGGAAAAATTTTGCGGGTCAAATTCCAGTGAGGGTATCTGATAGCCTACCGGAAACATTGCAGTTTTGGGAGCGGCGGCAGCCACGACGTTGTCAGCAGTGATTCGGTACACGGACAAGGAGCTGGGACTATGTACATACAAGTTACTGAGACTGGCGGCGATTTCAGGGCTGTCGGCAGCAAAATCAGCCTGATAGTCTGCTTCGGCAAAGAGGGAACTGCCAAGCGCGGTGATATCATTGCCGACGCTTTGAACAAATGTGTGCACGAGCTCTATCTGTTCAGTATAATCGCTTGGTTTGTCAGACTGGTCTGACGGTAGAGGAAAAATGCAGCCTGCCATGCAGACTGACAGTATCATACAGATGCCAAGCACCAGATATATCAGATATTTCATGCCGTTATTTACCCCCAATGATAATATTTATCTCATTGGTTGTGGTTCTATATAGTAATTGGCACCGGGTATTTTTGAGTGAGAAAAAAAGATGATAATTATAATTTCTGAGTGAAATATAGGAGACGGTGCTGAATTTTTTTGGCAATAACTGTCTTCAGCTCATCGTCGTGCAGACCGTTATCTTTTTTGGTAAATTCAACAGGATCTTTTTTTCAGGAACTGTACCAGATCGCCTGGATTCATCAGTATTTCTGAGTCGTTCATTGGGGTATATATTCAACCACATGAAAGCAAAATCGGTCATGAAAATAGACAGATACTACGAAAAATAATGGAAGCCAGGAACCCCGCACGTCAGGGTGCCTGCTTCATGGTAATACCTGAGGCAAGGAACCAGGTATCATCGATCGGCAGCACATACATGAGCGTCATGTGATTTTCATTGGTGTACCGGTTTGGATAATACTGATATATCATGCCGCCGCCCGAGTTCGCCAGCACCACCAGATCACGGCCGAGCGATGAACCGTAGATATCAGTGGCGCCAAGGAGACTGTTGCCGATCAGCTCGGGATTGTAGGGACGGGCGAGGATGGTGCCTGCGGAGTCGACCGCAACAAGCCTGATATCTTCAGAGTAGAACAGACCGTTCGGCGTGTTCAATGCATCAATTGCTGCATCCTTGCCGTAAGTCTGAGCGTACTGGGCAACATGGCGGGTGTACGCAACCATGGCATTCTGAAGCTGGTGATCCACGTACTTTTCGTCAGTATCTGTGTAGATACCGGCAACAATGAACCAGTTTTCATCAACCGGCATGACATACGAACGTTTCACCTTCATCTCCTGATTATCCATCGGGTCAGGATGGAGATACAGGGCATACCCTCCTCCCTGTTTTGCCCGCTGAACCAGTGTTTTAACAATTGGGACACCGTTTACGTCTGTGTTGGCGATCAAGTTCACGCCGACGTCGCCCGGGAGCATCGGATTTGCAAGGATGGTGCCGTTGATATCAATTGCAGAGATGGTGTACTGCTGAGTAACAAACTGACTCTTAGGATCATTGAAGGCTTCAATCGCTGCATTTTTGCCGTATTTGACCGCATACAGATACGCGGACTGGACAAACTCTTCGAGTGTCTCGTCGGTGCTTGACGAAGGACGCACGACAGTCTGATAATCGGTGATGGGTTTGCCGACCGCGATGGTGAGAGGTCCTGATCTCGTCTCAAGAGTTTCCCATGCAACGGCAATAGTGATATACTTCATGTTGCTGAAGCTGTAAGCGGTGTAGGTTGCAGTGCCGTTTTGTGTCAAGAGCATCTCTTTTATTACAGCAGCCGTTTCGTTTTCACCTGCGATCTGTGCATTCAAAATTGCATTCTGTCCAATCCGTTTGGTGTTGTCAGCGTACAAAACATCCCCGTTCTCATCCAAAACCATCACAATAACTCCTTCACGTGGTATCACTGAACGAGACGGGACGACGAGTACTTTGGACTTGGGGTCAATGACATAACAGAGGAACCCGTCATAGATTCCATCACTGGTGTACACCGGAACGCAGAACAACAGATGAGTTTCGCCGGTACTTTCTCGTACATAGGTGCTGTGATATATGGGGTATGCAAGGTTGAACGGATCAAATTCCAGGAGAGGTATCTGATAACCAACACGGTGCGATGCAGATTCAGGAACTGCGGCTACCACAACGTTGTCGACGTTTACCCGATAGATGGACGTGGCACTTGGGTTGTGCATATACAAGTCGCGGAGGCTTTCCAAAACCTCGGGACTGTCAGCAGAAAAGTTTGACTGATACTCTATCGCGGAAATGAGAGCATTGCCAAGAACGGAGGTGTCATTGCTGATACCAAGAGCAAATTTGTGTGCGAGCTCCACCTGTTCGGCATAGTAGTCTGGTATATCGGACTGCTGTGTCGGCAGGGGAAGGACACAGCCGGCAGTACAGACTGACAGTACAAGGCATATACCAAGTATCAGACTGAATAAGTATTTCATGATGTTATTACCCCCATAATACTAATAATTACATTTTTATCTGTATTTGTATATAGAAATTGGCACTGAGTACTTCAGAAAAAGAAAAAAAGTAGATCATTCTGTATTCTGGGTGAAATACGGTGAGCGGTGTTGAACTGCTTTTGCAATCGCTGCCTTCAGTTCATCGCCATGGAGACCGCGTATGTCCACTTCGTTGTCGGAACGGAGCAGACATGGTTTGAGTTTGCCGTCTGAAGTGACACGGAGCCGGTTACAGTTTGCGCAGAACTCAAGATTGTGCATCGGGCGCACCACTTCAACCTCGGCACCGTCAAGACAGTATTTTCTGCGGTGGTGCATTCTTCGGGTGATAATCTGGGTGGACTTTTCAGCGATGCTTTTTTCTAAGTCACCGACAATTTCTGCGTCACCTCTGATGACGTCGTCGACATGGTCGATGTGATCAGCCCATCCATTGACGTCCATGAGTTCGATGATCTGAAGTATGAGATTTTTCCGGTTTCTGACATAGGAGAGGAAATCTTCAACTTCATCGTCATTGATACCTTTGAGTATGACCATGTTGAGTTTTACCGGAATGAGTCCTGCGTCAAGTGCGGCCTCGATTCCGGCAAGAACGTCAGGCAGCAGGTCACGGCCGGTTATTTTCAGGTACCGGTCGCGGCGCATGGTGTCAAGGCTGACGTTGACCCGCGAGAGTCCGGCGGCTTTGAGATCCTTTGCCATTTTTGCAAGAAGTGTGCCGTTGGTGGTCATGGAGGACTCAACGTCTGGAGGAATGGATCTGATGATGTCAAGGAGGTCAGGCCGCAGGGTTGGTTCGCCGCCGGTGAGTTTGAGGGTGGTGACGCCAAGTTCGGTAAAAACGCCGATGAGTTCGGCGATCTCTTCTTTGGTCATCTGGGCACGGCTGTTGTCTACCGTGCAGCCGTTGATCTCCTCGCCTTCGTGGTGGCAGTAGATGCATCTGAGGTTGCAGGCGTTGGTGAGGGCGATTCTCACGTTGGAGATGGTCCGGCCGTAGGTGTCGGTGAGGATATCGTCATTCAGTGGTTTGTTTCCGGTCATCATCAGCATCTCCGATAAAGTTCTTTGCAATGATGTAGCACTCGGTGCTCCCTCTGCGGGTGGCAGTGGATCTGATTACTTTGACTGAGTAGAAACGCTCTTTGACAAGGTCAACGAGTTCGTTGAAGTCAACGCCCTGAAAGGATTTCATGACAAAGTTGCCGCCCTGTTTGAGAAGTTTTTCGGTGAGACGGAGGGCTTCTTCGTTGAGTGCCATGATGCGTGCCTGATCATAAGCTTTGGCACCGGAGAGGTGAGGAGAGGCGTCGCAGACGACGACGTTGACGAGCGGCATGAGTTCGAGAATTTTTTGCTGGATGTCAGGGGCGGTGAAGTCGCCGGTGACGGTGATGACGTTTTCCATGGGGACGATGGGGTTGAGGTCGACACCAAGCAGCTGGCCGTCGGTCATGGTGCGGAGGACCTGGAGCCAGCTGCCGGGAGCGGCGCCAAGGTCGACGACGTTGTCGGAGCGGCGGATGATGTTGAACCGTTCGTTGATATCGATGAGTTTGTAGGCGGACCGGGCACGATAGCCGTCACGCACAGATTTTTTGTATATTTTATCTTTTGTCCACTGCGACCCCATTGCGGCTGCCTCCGTTTGTGTATTATTATAGCGTATTGAAGAAATATAATGTAGCCGGTTCAGCCGAGTTTGCTCCAAACGTGTTCATGAACTTCGGCAGGATTCGTTTTTGGGATAGGAGTTGTGCGGTGATATTTTTTGAAACACAAAACAACATGAAAAAAATGTAAGCGGGTGGAGGGAGAGAGTGGCCTCACTTAGGGTAACCACGGAATGCACGGAAATTTCACGGAGCTTCACTGAAATCGCAGGCCGAAGGCATGCGCCACGTGGTTACTCCAAGCAAAGCCGCATGTCACAGAATAGTAGCACCCCACTCCAAACAAAACACATAGCCTCCAAAAAAACGAATACCGCCACCCATCGCAGAAAAAAACCAACCAAACACAAAGCTTAATGTGCGTCCCGTGCTAACACTTAGCACACATGTTCGGAAAACAAATCCGTATGGAAAGAGTCATAGACCGCAACTCCGGAAGAGTTGTCGTAGTCCCACTGGATCATGGAATCTCCATGGGGCCCATCCCCGGTCTCGTAGACATGCGGGACACCATCAATAAAATCTCCCTCGGCGGCGCAACCGCTGTTCTGATGCACAAAGGCATGGTACCCTACGGCCACCGCACTTCAGGAAAAGATATCGGACTCGTCGTCCACCTCTCCGCAGGCACCGGCCTTGGCTGCGACCCAAACTCCCGCGTCATCGTCACAACTGTTGAAGAAGCCCTCACCCTTGGAGCCGACGCAGTCTCCATTCACATCAACCTCGGTGCCGACACCGAACCTGAGATGATCCGCTGCGCCGGAGAAATCTCCCGCAAATGCCAGCAGTGGGGAATGCCGCTCCTTGCAATGGTCTACCCCCGCGGCAAAAACATCAAAGACCCATTCGACGTCGACGCACTCAAAACCTGTGCCCGCGTTGCCGCAGAGCTTGGAGCTGACCTTGTCAAAACCAGCTACACCGGCGACATCGACACCTTCAGAGAAGTCGTAACAGGAGCCCAGATTCCGGTCGTCATCGCCGGCGGACCAAAAATGAGCTCTGACCTTGAAATGCTCCAGATGGTCCGCGACTCACTGGACGCAGGAGGCAGAGGAGTCTCCATTGGAAGAAACATTTTCCAGCACAAAGACATCGTCGGCATCACCTCCGCAGTCTCCGACATCGTCCTAAAAGATGTCTCGGTCGAAGAAGCAGCCAAACATCTCAAGAAGTGAAGATAATGTCAGTAACCCTCCCTCCAGTCATCGTCCGTGCCGACCGTGCCCAAAACTACAGCGACCGAAAAGCAATCGTCGCCGCAGCACTTGAAGCAGGCTATACCAATATCATACTCAAAGAAGAAGACGCAGCCCTTACCCAGCTTGGCAGATACACCGCAATCACCTCCGACGGAAAATATCTGTCAGTTGCGGGCCAGCGGATCGGCGCAGACCTCACCCTCAAAGGGGCTGAGGACATGGAGGAAGCATACAGCATCAAAAACACCCTTCCCTATCTGATAATAACCCCCTCAGATTGGAAGGTAATCCCTCTGGAAAACCTCATCTCCAGATTCCAGAGTTCCGCAACCTCGGTTTACATCTGTGTGAAAACGCCGGATGAAGCAAAGCTCTCATTTGAAACCATGGAAGTAGGAGCAGACGGTGTCTGCATCACCCCCGACTATCCTGCTGACATCGCAGGATTTTCCCGCGTCTCCGCAACCGAGTTCCCCGAAGCAGAGCTTAAGCCGGCAGTGGTCACCAAAATAGAGCCGCTCTCCCTTGGAGACCGCGTCTGCATCGATACCTGTTCGCTTCTCGCGCCAGGCGAAGGAATGCTGATAGGCTCGCAGTCCTCCTGCCTGTTCCTCGTCTGCTCGGAAAGTTTTGAAAGCGAGTACGTGAACGCACGGCCGTTCCGCGTCAACGCCGGAGCCGTTCACTCCTACCTCCTCTGTCCCGATAAAACGACCCGCTACCTCTCAGAGATCGCCGCAGGCTCTTCAGTCCTCACACGAAAACCGGACGGAACCCTGCGGGCGGTAAGCGTCGGCCGCGTGAAGATCGAGGTTCGGCCCATGCTTCTGATCGAAGCAGAAGCAGACGGAAAAACCTACTCAGTGGTTTTGCAGAACGCAGAAACCATCCGTCTTGGAACCCCGTCGGGTGCTGTGTCAGTGTCGGCGCTTATGATCGGTGACGAAGTCCTCGTCAGACTGGAAAGCGGAGGCCGCCACTTCGGTCACGCAATGGCGGAGACCATCTGCGAGAAATGACCCGTATTTGTGCAGTAATCGCCGCCGCATCAGCTGATGTGGCAAAAACCATGGCAGCAAACGCAGTAGCCAAAGGTGCTGAGGCACTGGAGTTCAGGCTTGACGCCCTTGCCAACATCCCAAAAGACCTCTCGTTTGTCTCAGGCGAAACACTTTCAATCGCAACGCTTAGATCAGAAAAGGATGCGGAGCGAAAGGATATTTTTTCCCGCGCTCTTGCATGTGGTGCAACATATGTGGACATCGAGTCAGACTCGGTCCTGCGGAACGAGTTTCCAAAAGACCGCGTGATCTGTTCGTACCATGATTTCGAAAAAACACCTGCAGCTTTTGAAATTCTGAAGATCTTCAAAGACCTTGAAAACTCAGGCGTCCCCAAAGCCGCGTTCATGGTACAGGGGCCAAGCGATCTCCTTGAGATCTGGAAGGCAGGCCTTGTTCTCAGACAAACCGGACGACCGTTCATTCTGATCGGTATGGGAGCCGCAGGCGAGGTAACCCGCGTCCGTGCAGCAGAGATTGGATCCATGCTGACCTACTGCGCAGTAACGCCGGAACTCGCCTCGGCCCCGGGGCAGATAACCGTTGATGATGCGGTCCGACTTGGCAAAAACCCAATCGTCACCGCAATCACCGGCTGGCCGCTCACACACACCCGCTCTCCAAAAATGCACAATGCTGCGTTTTTGGATGCAGGAATCAAAGGCAGATATGTAAAAATTCCGTCAAACACGGACGAACTGCCCCTGATTCCAGAAGTTATCCGCTGCTACAACATCACAGGCATGAACGTGACCATCCCCCACAAACAATCGGTTATACCGCTCCTTGCAAAGGTTGCAGAAACAGCACGGTCCGCCGGAGCAGTCAACACAATCTGCAACAGCGACGGAAAACTCAGCGGTGCCAACACCGACATTGCAGGAATCAAAGCAACCATCGCCGCCCTTGGCATCAACCCCTGCGGCGCAAAAATTCTCATCATCGGCGCAGGCGGTGCTGCAAGAGCAGCGGCCGCATGCCTGAGCGGGACCTGCGCACAACTCAGCATCACCAACCGCACCAGAGAAAAAGCCGAAGCCCTTGCAGAAGAGTTCGGAGGGGCTGCCGCAGATCTGGACAGTCTTGCGCCTGAGTACGATCTCATCATCAACTCAACGCCTGCCGGCATGAGCGGATTTTCTGACAGCCTGCCGGTACCAGCATCCATCCTCACGCCTGCTACCGCAGTATTTGACATGGTGTATGAGCCGGAGAACACGGTTTTGCTTGCCGCAGCACGCGACCGCGGCGTTCGTAAAACCGCAGGCGGAAAACAGATGCTCATCGAGCAGGCAAAAGCCTCCTTTGCGCTCTGGACCGGTACCATTCCTGACACCGCAGTCATGACCAAGGCATTTGAGGAACAGCCATGATCGGTCGCGGCATATCGTATGGAGCACTCTCGGTCATCAACGCAGTCGCAACCGGCAAAGGTGCCGCGTTCGGTATCGACCTCAAGACCGAAGCAACCGTTGAGTTCACCAAAGAGCCGGGATTTTTCGTAACAATCGATGGTCATCCAACCGAAAACACCCTGCTTGCCGAACTCTGCGCACAGGAGATGCTGAACCGGTGCCCGGAGTCAGGGATGAACGGAGCAGTGATCAAAACGGTCTCAGACATCCCGATATCCATGGGACTGAAAAGCAGCAGTGCCGCAGCAAACGCCATGCTCGCAGCAGCAGCCGACGCGCTCGGCATTGCCGCAGACCCCCTTGAAATCAGCAGGCTTGGATCAAACGTCGCAATCGCCGCAGGCGTCAGCATCACCGGAGCATTTGACGATGCATGTGCCTGCATGCTTGGAGGCCTCGTCTTTACCGACAACTCTGCACGGGAACTGATTCACCGCGTCCCGATGCCGGAAACCTGTACCGCAGTCATCCACCTGCCTGAGTTTCAGATCAGAAAAATCGCATTCCCCAAAGAAAAAATGCGGGAAATGGCGGCCACCGTTGCCAAAGCCTACGACAGCGCACTCGCAGGCGACGTCTACTCTGCCATGTACATAAACGGCAGCTGTACATGCCGGGCGCTGGGAATAACCCCTGAGATCGCAGACCGTGCCCTCGGTTGCGGGGCAACAGCCGCAGGTCTCTCAGGCACCGGTCCTGCGACCGGAATTCTTGTTCCAACAGCCACACTGGACGAATTTCTCGACAAATTCGGGCGAGACAATATTCTCATTGCAAACATCAGAAACGGAAACTTCGCATGAAACTGATCGTATCCCATTCAAAACTGCGCGGAATCGCCGCAGCCCCGCCGTCCAAAAGCCACACCCACCGCGCCTTCATCCTCGCAGCACTTGCCGAAGGAACATCGGTAGTCTCCTCCCCGCTGTTTGGCGAAGACACCAACGCGACGCTTGACGCAGTGGAAGCACTCGGCGCAGGAGTTTCCCGCGCCAAAGACTCGGTCATTATCAGCGGCGGTGCACTTCACCCGTCGGTAAAAATCATCGACTGCAAAAACTCAGGGACTTCTATACGGATTCTGGCAGGAACTGCTGCACAGCTGCACGGGACAACCAGTTTCACGGGCGATGCATCCCTCTGCTCGCGGCCGATGAAACCGCTGCTTGACGCGCTCGCTGAACTTGGAGTTGCAGTCTCCTCACAAGACGGCTGCGCACCGTTCAGCGTAACCGGCCCCGTGTCGGGAACCGCGGTGCATATCAGAGGCGATATCAGCTCGCAGTTCATCTCTGCACTTCTGATTGGTGCTCCTTTAAGCAAAAATGAGCTCACCGTTCACCTGACAACGCCCCTGACCTCACGGCCGTATGTGGAGATGACGATCGCCGCAATGGAAGAGCACGGGGTTTCTGTTGTAACAACCGATGACGGATTTTTTGTCCCGGGAAACCAGAACTATCTCCCTGCTGACGTAAGAGTCGGTGGCGACTACTCGTCGGCCGCATTTTTGTTTGCCGCAGGAGCCCTTGCAGGCGACGTCCTCGTGACCAATCTTGATCCCAGAGACCCGCAGGGCGACAAGATGTTCATCGATCTGCTGGAAAAACTCGGTGCAGGTATCACCCGCTCCAGTCTGGGGGATGTTCGTGCAGTAAAAGGAACGCTGCACGGAACAGACGTGAACCTTGCCGACGCGCCTGATCTGTTCCCGATCGCAGCGGTGCTTGCAACACAGTGCGAGGGAACCACCCGCCTGTTCGGTGCGGCTCATCTGCGGTTTAAAGAGAGCGACCGCATCAGATCGACCGCTCTGTTTCTGCGAAGCATGGGTGCCGACATCACCGAGACCGATGACGGCTGTATTGTGAACGGGCCGTGCACGCTTTCGGGCGCAAACGTTACGACCTTTGGCGACCACCGGATAATGATGGCAGCAGCAATCGCAGGACTTGTGGCAAAAGGAGAGACGGTTATCGATGATGCAGAATGCTGCGCAGTGTCGTATCCGAACTTTGTTGCAGAGATGCAGGCGCTCGGCGCACAGATGAGGTTGGTATGAATACGATCGGGTCCGCGGTGCGGGTCACCTTGTTCGGGGCAAGCCACGATAGCCGGATCGGCTGCGTGATCGACGGCATTCCTGCCGGAACGCCGGTGGACACTGCCAAAATCGAGGCTGACCTTGCGCTGCGCAAACCAGTGCCCGGGATTGGAACGCCGCGAGTGGAGGCTGACGCTCCTGAGATCTCGGGTGTTGTGAACGGATGCACCACCGGTGCTCCGCTGATGATTACGTTTGCGAACACGAATACGAAGAGTTCTGATTACGAGGCACTGCGGAAAATGCCCAGGCCCGGACATGCCGATTATCCGGCAGTGTGCAAATACGGTGCAAGCCACGATATCCGTGGCGGCGGAATGTTTTCCGGCAGAATGACGACACCGCTCGTTGCGGCTGGAGCAGTCATGCGGGGAATCCTTGAGCCGCTCGAAATTACCGTAGGCTCGTATGTTTCCCGGATCGGAAGAGTCGAAGACACTGCTGAGTACGCGCCTGCGGCGCTGTCTGCGTCCCGGACGAATTCTCTGCGGGCGATGAGTGAGGAGCTTGAGGGTCTGATGCGTGAGGAGATTCTTGCGGCAAAGGCGGACGGCGACAGTGTCGGCGGTGTTGTCCGGTGTATGGGAACCGGTCTGCCGGCTGGTCTTGGCGAGCCGTTTTTTGATACGCTGGACGGCGAAATTGCAAAAGCAGTGTTTGCGATTCCGGGCGTGAAAGGAGTGATGTTTGGCGCAGGGTTCGCCGCTGCGGCATCACGCGGGTCGGAAAACAATGACTTTTACCGGATGGGGGGCGACGGTGCGGTCCAGACGTTGACCAATCATGCGGGTGGTGTTTTAGGCGGGATGGCGAGCGGTCAGACGCTGGACTTTTCGGTTGCGTTCAAGCCGACGCCGTCGATTGCACGGCCACAGCAGACGGTGAATCTGGAAGAGAGGACTGATGCGGAATTGTCCGTTCACGGCCGCCACGACCCTTGTATTGCGAACCGCGGAGCGATTGTGGTTGAGGCGATGACTGCTCTGGTGATTGCAGATCTTTTGATCCGGGGAGGCTACTATGGCTGAGCTGGACGCGCTGCGGATGCAGCTGGCAGACATTGACCGCGGGATTATGGAGTTAGTCGGCAAGCGGAACGCGATTGCAAAAATAATCGGCGAGCGAAAGGCTGCGGCGCATGAGGAGGTCGTGGTGCCATCGGTGGAGACGGTGGTGGTGAAGCGGTATGTGGATGCAGGAGCTACCGCGGGCGTGAGTGCTGCGGCAGCGACCCGCATTGCGCGTGCGGTAATCGATGAGTCGGTTGAGGTGCAGGGACAAATTCCGCGGCATGCTGAGCCGAAGAAAATCTGTGTTGTCGGCGGAAACGGTGCGATGGGACGGTGGCTGTCGGCGTTTTTTGCAGGACGCGGCCATGCAGTTTCTGTTGCGGTGCTGGACCCCGCGAACGCGAAATATCCGGTGATGACGGTTGCCGAGGCTTGTAATACTGCTGAGGTGATTGTGGTGTCTACGCCGGTGACGACTGCAACAGCCGTGCTGGCTGAGATTTTTGCATCAAAAACGTCTGCACTGGTGTTTGATATTTTGTCGGTGAAGTCGCCGGTCGCTGAGATTCTTGGAAATATGGCTGGTGCCGGGATGAACGTATGTTCGGTGCATCCGATGTTCGGGCCGTCAGCGCCTTCGGTTGCCGGAAGGAATGTTGTTGTTGCGGACTGCGGTTGTCCGCCCGCGGTGGAGGAGGCAGCGGTGCTTTTCAGCGGGGGAACGATTCTGCGGATGCCGCTTGAGGAGCATGATCCGGCGGCCGCTTATGTCCTCGGACTTTCGCATGCGGTGAATCTCGCATTCTCAGAGGCACTTGTGCGCAGCGGGTTTTCTGCTGAGATGCTGAATGCGGTTTCGTCTACGACGTTCCGAAAACAGGTTGCGGTGTCAAGGGAGGTTTCAGGCGAAAATGCTGCTTTGTATTATGCGATTCAGCGGGAAAATCCCTATAATGATGCGGCGGTCGGGCATCTGGCGGACGCAGTGTCTGAGCTGCGGACTCTTGGGAAAGAGGAGTTCTGCGAACGGATGGCTGCTGGCGCTGCGTGGTATCAGGCGTGAGAAGGGAAGACAAGAAAAATAGAGTTGAGAAAAGATGGATGATCATGAATCATAAATCATGAATTGATCACGGTTTCAGGGAGAAGACAGTCCCTCTATATTTTATTTTTTTATTTTTTTTATTTTTCAATCAGGAAATTATGCAGGTTTATTATAAATGAGTTCTATAAATAAACAACAAGACAGCGGGAGTTCATCACTCCTCGGGCGAGGAGGAGACGCGGGCTGCCAGTCAGATTTTTTTATTGGGTGATCAATTCATGATCTATGATTCATGATCTATGATTCATGATTCGTGATCTATGATCATCTGCCGGATTATTTAGAAGACAGTCCTGTTTTTACAAACCGTGCGAGGAGTGCGTCCATCTGAATATCAGCATCCGCTCCTTCGCTTAAGCGGAAGTCGGTCTCGCCCAAGTGATCGATTAACTGGACCTTCATTTTGCGGTCAATGGTATTGCTGGACGAGAGCGTCCGGTAAATCTGGTTCAGCAGCTCGTTTGGTGCGATGCCGCGGTCGTACATGAGGGTGCGGAGTATGCGTTCCGCGGTTTCAAAGTCGCCTGAGAGTGCGACTTCAACCAGCTCATCGATCTCTTCAGGCTTTGCGTTGGAGGTGATGGCATACACGTTCTCGGCGGTCACCGTAGGCGACACAATTGCCGCTCCCTGGAGTGCGTTGATTGCTTTACGCATGTCGCCCTGCGACACATACGCAATCGCATCGTAGGCGGCGTCCTGAATCGTCAGCCCTTCCACTCCTGCGATGCGGCTCATCTCGTCCCGGATAGCGGCATCGTCCAGCGGACGGAACCGGTAGATGGCGCACCGGCTCTGGATTGGATCGATGATTTTTGATGAGTAGTTACAGGAGAGGATGAAGCGGCAGGTCTCTGCATAATTTTCCATCGTCCGGCGAAGAGCTGCCTGCGCATCCTGCGTCAGGGCGTCTGCTTCATCCAGAAATAAGATCTTAAACGTCGCGTCTCCAAGAGGTGACGTCCGTGCAAACTGTTTGATCTGATTGCGGACCACGTCAATACCGCGCTCGTCGGATGCGTTGAGTTCGCGGAAATTCATGCTCCACGTATCACCGAACATCTCGCGGGCAAGAGCGATCGCGCATGTTGTTTTGCCAACGCCTGCAGAGCCGGTGAACAACAGATGAGGGAGTGCTTTGCTTTTCACATACGACTGCAGCCGCTCAACAATCTCCCGCTGTCCAGCAACCTCCGATAGATTGCGCGGACGGTACTTCTCGATCCAGATGCCGGGTGACTCCATAGTAGCGTACTTGTTGGAGTTGTAAGAGAATAATTTCTTGTATTCTTGGGGTGGGTCTGCCTATCGCTTCGTAGCTCCGCCCACGATTCGCATGCCTCCGGCCTGCTCACTGCTTCGCAGGAAAAACGGAACGCACGGAGCTTCACAGAAAAAACATCACGGAGCAGACGTGAACAACACGGAATCATAAATGGGAGTTACACAATGCGATTTCAGAAGATTTATTTTTCAACCTAATACCATTTTGAAAATATTCGCCGCCAAGTAAATCCATCATAAAATAATTTATTTCCGTGTTGTTCACGTCTGCTCCGTGATGTTTTTCCGTGAAATTTCGGTGTGTTCTGTTTTTCCTGCGAAGCAGTGAGCAGGCCGAAGGCATGCGAATCGTGGGTGGAGCTACGAAGTGATAAGTGGGCGAGGCAAAAATCCCACACGCCAAAAACTATCCATACCCAAAAAACCCACATAACTACCAACAATGGATACCCTGCCGCCCTCCGGCCTCCCTGCAGCCAGCTGCCTCTTCTCCTGGGAACTTGCCAAAGCCTCAGCCAAAGCAGACGGAGGCTTCCAAACCCCGTTCGGCACTTTTGGGAGCACCATATTCCTTTGCGGCACCCT